>NZ_JBBMXG010000017.1:0-100421 GCF_037996705.1 Xenorhabdus bharatensis
GCATGAGAGTTACCTCTTAGTTTCTTTGATTTAAGATTCAGCACCTTTAATCAAAGCGGGTAACTCTCTTCTTTTCAAATCGAAGTGTCAGATCTCATCTGAACTAATACAATTTATTTAGAGGTAATGGTTCTGGCTGGTTTGCTCCAGCTGTCATTCTTCCAGTTGGTGGATGGCAATATGAAGTTTCTTGGTATGCTGGTGGCTACCCACAATTTCATATCTTTACATTAGCTGGAGATGGACGAAGTGCGACTTGTCAAGATTCATCATGGAAGATGGGGGAAATTTGGGTAGTAGATTAATATACAGGATAGAAAGCCCATTGGGCTTTCTATATAGTGTCAAGATAACTCTTTTATCTTATAGATAATCTTCTTAAGAAATAGATCTTTCAATCTATAAAATTGATATTTTGGCTCTTGTTTTTTTAACTTATGCCGATATGACTGTCTTTCTTCTCTTAAGGAAAGCATTTCTTTTTCAATTAATGAGTAAAATTTATTTTGATCAGATGTATCTATAATGTGTGGGACAATACAATATACATTTATGAAATTTCTAAATATAAATATTCCCCACATATCAGCTTCATATTTTATAGGCTTCAGTTTGTCCAATAACTCTTTTGCTGCAGTTTTATTTATCAAGTATCCATGTGTTCCACTGGCTTCATAGACTTTATATACATTAAATAAACGTGTTTTTATTTTTTTATTTTCAATGTATTTTTCTACTTTACTAAGTAAATATACATTGGGCTTTTTAATGTTATCTATTTTTTCTATATCTGAGGTTATACGGTGTATGTTGTTAGATAATACAGCGTCATCTTCCAAAATTAGTGCATGAGAGATATTTTCTGAGATAATTTTTTCATATATAAATAAATGACTTAGAGCGCAACCAATTTCGCCTTTAGTTAATTTACATTCAGGATAGTCATATACTAATTGGACTATTTCATTATCTGATAGTTGAGCACCGTATACAGCATCAACGAATTCAATATTTAAGTTGAAGGCATCTGCTTGTTGTTGTATGGCTAATCTGTGCTCTGAGTTACTCTTAAGATTAATGACGAATATTTTCATAGGGGCACCAATTATATTTTTCACTATCAACACATGTTTTTGTTTTTTGTGTTTTAAGTATTTTTATCTTCACGTAGTTTAGGATTCATTAGTGCTTTCTTAATCTGAATAGGAGAGATAGAACATTAATATTAAGAAATATTAATTCATTATTTTGAAAATGAAAGGGAGAACAGGGGTAATTAGGCAGATATAAGGTGAAATTTTCTAATTTGTGAACTGTTACGCATAAATAATATTTGTTTTTTTTTTGATTTTTTGTCATCTAGCATTGCGGAGCTAATCTAAGTTTAGCTATATCAAAAGCGTCTGATATTAACTGTTCTAAATAGCTGCAGTAAGACATGTGTTAACTCAGAGTTTGAAAAAGTTGTTGATATCGAATGTGATGAAGGGCATTAAAGAAATGCCCCCATGAAGCTCCTTGGATAAAGTACTTAGCTAACACAAGTGTACTTTTACTCTATCCTGTACCATCCCATCAACATAATATAGTTATTGGTAATGTCGATAGCTCCACCTTTGCCTGTGCTTGATGTTGTACCTGATACCGTGTGACTATGACTGCCAATGTACATTGTATGCTGGTGTTCGCCTTCAGTACTGGTGCAAAATTTATAATTGTCCCAGTCTGAATTACCAGAGCCGTAATTATTATTCGTACTATCATAAGCACCATAACGAGCGTTTGCTGATTCTCCCCAGCCGCTATCATGAAAATGCTCACCATCACTACTTGTTGTTTTTGTTCCATGATCAAATGAATCAGTTGTAGCAGACAGAGAGTGATCATGGGGAGGAAGCTGTGTATCGGTTAGTATGATGGTATCTTTTCCTCCAGTTGATAAAATATTTTTACCCAGCCTGATAGTTTTATTTTCACCTATATATTTCCAGACAGTGCCAGGGAATAGGAGGTTCGGATCCTTACTTTGAGCAAACAGCATAACAATTCCAACTGGATATAATATATCAATGGTTACAGCATGCTTTGCTCGTTCTAGAGCCAACTCATCGTTAGTTAACGTTTTTATTTTGTGTTTTTTATCTTGAATGCTCATATTGGTTCCTCATGTATTAACAGCATCGATTGTTAATGCAACCAAAGAAATATATTTAAATTAGCGTTGTCAATATGAGGCGGTAAGAGATTTCTCCGCCGGTGAACATTAATAAAATTGGTTCATCAAAACTGGAGAGTATTTTTTATAGATTTGGTTACTTGTATGTTTGTGCGTCTAAGGATGTCATAGAATGACTGGAGGAACATTAATAAAATCTATATCTCTATCATTGATGCAATATGCAACATTTCATATAACTCAGTATTTAACAAGAAATAACTAAAGCATCAGTATGGATGTTATATGTCTGGATTTTACTGTTTGTCTAACAGCTAGTTTTTCCAATTTTTTGTTGTTCAACAAGAGAGAGGTAGAAAAGTGCTGCTGCCAATTTTGCTGCCATTATATTAGGAATGGATATTAGGATAATATTAGGAATGTGATTTGTATCAAATAAAAAAGCCACCTTGCGGTGGCCTTTTTTATTCCCGAACTCACTGTTTTATCAGTGGTTTTTAATTTGGTGCCAGGGCGGGACTTGAACCCGCACAGCCTTACAGCCGAGGGATTTTAAAGACTAGTCCACCTTTTTTAAAAACAATAAGTTAAGTAAAATCAAAATGTTAACCTTAACAAATGTCACTATTTATTACTATATATTTGGCACTGCTGCCATTGATTTTACTCTTCAAGTTGATCGTAAGGATTGAGTGTTAAAGCGAGGTCTAAATGGTCTGGTGCGAAGTGTGCATAACGCATAGTCATGTTAATTGTGCTATGCCCTAATATGCGCTGTAGAACCAAAATATTGCCACCATTCATCATAAAATGACTGGCAAATGTATGTCGCAGAACGTGAGTTGACTGCCCATCAGGTAAATCAATACCGGCTCTTTTAACCGCAGTCTCGAATGTGTCGTAACAGTTACTAAATAATCGCCCGCGCTTTTTCGGAAGACGGTCATATAAACGCTGGGATATCGGGATAGTTCTGTTTTTATTCCCTTTGGTTTTAGTATAGGTAACTTTATACTTCATCACGTGGGATTGAGTCAGATTTTGTGCTTCACTCCAGCGTGCTCCTGTAGCAAGACATAAACGGACAACATGGCCGAGATCTTTGTTGGATGAATTATCACACTCAACTAATAACCGCTTGATATCATCTTCATAAAGAAATGCGAGTTCCTGTTCGGTTTCTCTGAATTGCCGAATACCAACCAGAGGATTCTCTCCTTTCCATTCATCTAAACGGATTAATTCTGCAAAGACAGCATGAAGATATGACTGTTCTCTATTCACAGTAGACTGGCTGGGCGACTTTCGTCCTTTGGCATTCCATTTACAGTTTAATCGTTCTTCACGATAAATAGCAAACATATTTTTATCGAAATCGGTAACGAGAGGGTTATTCAAACGTTCGCACACAGCCTCTAATTTTGCTTTTCGGCCCTCACCATCTTTCAGGGTCTTTCCGTGTAGTTCATACCAACGGTTAACCAAATCACCTAATTTCTGTATTCCATAAGTATCAATATTAAGAGTTTGCTTTTGCATTAGCTGCCGTTCGAATGCCATCGCCTCACCTTTTGTTGTGAATTGGCGTCTGACACGACGGCCATTACGGCCGTCAGGGAAACATTGGCATTGCCACTTACCGTTAGGAAGTTTACTAACTGCCATAATTAACCTTTATCACATAGCGTTAGAGCTTCATTTGTAAATGGGCTGAGGCTTACTTTTGCACCGGTGTATGGATTATCTTTCCAGAAAGAAGAACCGTTAATATTTTGTGCTTCTTTTTTGCCATTGGTTTTTAATGTATTAGCTAATCCCGTTAATCCATATACGGTATTATCCGAGAGATCTTCGACAAAAGCGCCGCCTTTATAACACTGCAATTCAGCTTTATCTGCATTAAAAGCCCACTTATCGCCATATGATTCTTGACTGATTTCAAGGCTATTATAAGGTTTTGTTGGTTCAGATTGCTCTGAATCACAGGCTGTAAGAAATAGTGCGCTAGATAAAATCAGTAAAAAATTTTTCATTTCAATTACTCTCTAATTATTTTCAGCTACAAAATAAATATAATTAAAAGGTTAAATTCTCACGGCTCTAAATATAAATAATAGAAATTATATTAATTAGAACCGTGACTATTTACTACGCTTCTATTAATGATTGAGTATGTAAACGTATCGCTAACCGTCGATATCTTTAAGCGGTGCGCCTCATTCATGGCGCGATAGTTTTCTATTATTTCTTGTTCCTCTGTTGATATATTTATAGGATGAAGCCTGTTCCCTGTAATGATGTAAAGTGTATCAACGCCGTGTTTTGTTAATGCCTGTAAATACAACCCACCGATAGGAATTTCATCGCGTTCATAGCAGATTTGCTGAATAAGCGAATATCCGACTAAACTTGCAAACTCATCTTGGCTTAACCCTAAACGTGCACGTTCCTCTGCGATTCTGCTTCCTGTAGTACTCATCAAAAAGTATCTCCTGTGTTGATTTGATTAAATTACGTTCAATAATATTTAAAAAAAACAAATAGTTATGAATTGGCAATTTAGCATTACGACACAGGTGAAACATATTCATAGGTCACAATTTCAATGTGTTATTATTTTTGTTTGATATTTTAATTACAGTGAGTTGTGTCATAAGTTAGGATTTATAAAGCAATGAACAAAATGCACTCCATCTGTACTAATATTCGTCAGCCATTTTTTATGCGTTTATCTGATGCTGATTGCGCAAAAACAGATCCCACAGCTTGCATGTTTAAGCGTGATTCCTCGCTCATGGCGCGATAGTGTTCAATTAGTGCTTGTTCTTCAGTGGATATTGTTACTTGAGGTTTAGGTGTTCTATTTCCTGTCAGAATATAAAGAATGTCACATCCATGTTCTGCTAATTTTTGTAAGTATGCTCCACCCGGAATTTTTTCATCTCTTTCATAGCTTGCTTGTGCACCGCGTGAGTGGCCTGCCAAGTTAGCAAAATCAGTTTGATTTAATCCTAAGCGGCTGCGTTCCTCTTTTAACCTGAAACCTATTGTTGACATTATTTCTATTCTCTTTGTTGACTTGAAAACTATAGTGATCAATAATGAATTAAACGTTACTTAGTGGATCACAATATATCACCATGACACTCAATAAGCATATTAGACGGTCACGATTACCGCGAGGAATCGCCTCAAAAAATCCTATCGTTATGCGGTTATCAGTCGATGAGCGTGAAGAGTTGGAGGCTATTGCAAAAAAAGACAGCCGTTCTGTATCCAGTATGGCTCGTATCATTTATCTCAGTGCTGTACAGAACTTCCGGTGAGGTGTGTATGAGTACAATCAACAATGTAAACAACATTTCTATCACCGTTAACGTTGAGTCGGCATACGTTTCATTAAAAAAGTACTCAGAAATTACAGAGATCCCTTTCAGCACCTGCCGTGCAATGGTTGCAGATGGCCGCATTATCATCAGGCCAAAGAAAAGGGGCAAAGAGATGGTCGAAGTCAATATGATCGCTATGTTGAAAGATGCAATTAATAATAGCTAATAAATTATCCAATAGAGGTAATAAGCATGCGAAATATTATGCCAACACTAGAGGAATTAAATAAAGGCAGAGTCAAATTTGGTGCATTCTTAGTGCGTCCATTACCGAAGAACGCGGTTCGTGAATATATGCGTTATCAGGTTGAAGACGGCGAACATTGTCACGGCCAATTTGATTCACGTAATGAAGCATTACGGTATTGTTATCAACGGTACAGGATAAAAATCCATGAACGAATTAAAGAGGGTGCAGCACAAATATAAAGTCAGCGGTAAAGACTTTTCTAATAGTAAAGTCACAAACGTGAGTTATAAAAAAGAAAACCCATTGATGATGACATTAGTTTCAATCGGGTTAGCGACAACCCTATTAACCCCGTTATTATCCATATTGTAAAGGTGATGCTATGGCTAATACAGAATCTCATCGCGCAGTGGTATTAACACTGGATGAGCGTATTGACGGTATGTGTCAGGTTGCCAAAACAAGGGCCTCTGTGTTTAGTGGTTCCGTATCGGCAAGTGATAAAGCGATTGCCGAATTTATTAAAAATATGCGTGACCGTACTAATAATAGAAAGCGCAATAATAAAAAATTATTGCATGTGCTTTTTCATTTGGCCGGATTACCTAAATCCCGTTATGACGCACAATATGAGGATTTCACTCTTGATGAAAGACATTCATTAATTGAAGCCTTTATGCAATATAAAGCGGTGGCAGCCATTATGCCGGAGTCATTCGCGATTTAATTAAAACAACCAACATATTTTTTATTGGCGTTAATCGTCAGGGCTTTTTATTGCCTGAAATAAGGAAAAATAAAAATGGAAAATAATCCTATCGCTATATATGCCACAAAGCATTCTGGCCCCGAATTTATCGAGCAATTAATTAAAGACGTGCGCAAGGCAGAAAGACAGCATTGTGCTGATTTATATGCCGTCCGTTTAGTGAAGCTGTCTGCCCGTGTGTTGGATGAAAGGATGGGGCCTTCTGACAGTGCCGCGCTGCTGCAAAGCGAATCGGAAAATATCGAGCGTCAGGCGCAGGATTGGAACCATGTCTAGGCAACTCGACCGTGCCTGTGAGCACGCCGCTGACATGTTGGAACGCCGCATTGCTGCTCACGTTAACCGCCCAGTCGGGGTTTCAGCTTTTCATTGTGAAGAATGCGAACAGCCTATTCCAGAACAGCGCCGCAAGGTAATTCTCGGTGTAACCCGCTGTGCGCCTTGTCAGGAAGTGTTCGAACTGAACCAGAAACATTATCGGAGTGTGTGAGATGGCCAATAAAACTATTCTGAAATGGGCAGGCTCTAAAGTCCGCATTATGGATAAGTTGCTGCCTCATCTGCCTGCCGGCCAGCGATTGGTTGAACCGTTCGCCGGTTCCTGTGCCGTGATGATGAACACGGATTACCCCGCGTATTTGGTGGCAGATGCGAATGCCGATTTGATTAACTTATACAAAGAAATTAATGCTGTTCCTGTCGGCGCATTTCTTTGTGAGGCGGAAAGTTATTTCGAAAATTGGTTTGAGTGTAATAACAATGAAGATGAGTATTACCAAAGCAGAGAAGTCTTCAATGCGCGTGATCTTGAAATCAGTTACGTTGCTAAAGCGTGTTTGTTTCTCTACTTAAACCGCCACGGCTATAACGGATTATGCCGCTATAACACCAAAGGTGAATTTAATGTTCCTTATGGGAAATATAAAAAGGTTTATTTCCCCGAAGCTGAAATCAAAGCGTTTCATCATAAATCATTGGGGCGAGCGAGTTTTGATTGTCAGGATTGGCAGCAAACACTCTTACACGTCAAAGATGGTGATGTCGTTTATTGCGATCCACCGTATCTGACCAAAGGTAAGGCCTTTACCCAATACCATAAGGTGAATTTCACGCCTGCTGATCATGAGCTGCTGGCCGTGATTTTACACACACTGCATAACGATGAGGGTGTGCCTGTCACCGTTTCTAATTCAATTGAAGCCAAAGAACTGTATGCCGATCTCGGCTTCACCATCCATGAAATCGACGCCCCGCGCACGATTGCCGCTAATGGCAACCGTCAGCCGGCGAAAGAGATTATTGCTGTGTTAGCAGGGAGGCAATAATGACAACAGACAATGCACCGATTGTTCTTGATCCTAAAAACGGCGTTTATATCACCGGCACCCGTTTTGCCGTTGTTGCTCATGAGAAACATCCGGGCAAACTGGCGTTGTTGCAATTCAATACGTATGACGGCATTTACTCGCTGGTCGACTGGCATGACAGTGACGTGTCACTGGTCGCTGCATTGGTGAGCCTGCATGTGTCCTATATCCGCCACAAAATGCGCTCGGTGACAGAATATCTGGCCGCGGTTGAAACCATCGCCAAACGTTGTCAGACGGCACTGAATTTGCTGAACCCGGAAACTTACGGCGGTGTGACGGCATGTTAAGGCGTCCGATTGATTTCAGTGTCCAACCCGAAGCTGAACCCGCCAATGGGCAGTATGCCTATTGGTGGAACGCGCCTCGCCATCAGGCGGTGGCCGGTATTGAAAGATCGCTTACCCGTGAAAGACGCCTTCAGGGGCAAGCGATTTTGGCGGATATCGAATCCCTGCCGCGCATTCTGCGTTATCCCTATCAGAAACGTTATGAAAAGATACTGAAAGAACAGGGCCTGCTGAAAGCTCAGGATTTTCTGTATTTCGATTTTCATAAAAAACTCTGGCCGCGCCTTGTGGCCGTGACTCGTCGTTTTGAGCGGGATACCCCAGCCACATTAGTGACAACGGCTCACCTTTATACCGAGAGCAGTCAGTTTCATTGTCTGCCCGATATCAGCCAGTTTAATCACTTGCCCGATCTCCATAACAAACCGCTAAAAAAACTGGCGACTCAAATTGCGGCCGGGTTCTTTACGCTGTTTGAGCAGTATTGCGATCAGTGCATTGCTGAGGCGAACGGCGATAAAGAAGCTATTTATCAGATGCGCAACCTATCTCCGATTTATGGTGAGCTGGCGAGATTATCGCGCGGGCTGCATGTCACACCGGCGCATTATGGCCGCTACCTGAAAGGTACCTTGCAACAGCGTGATGTGATTGCGGCGGTATCCCGTCTGGTGAATGACGATTTCTGGTATCGCCGGCTCAAGGCGCACCGTACCCGCTGGCGGGAGGCGTTGCTGATTGCCGCAATGGCAGTCAATAAAAACCGTTCCCCGTATGCCAGCCGTCAGGCCATTCAGGAAGTGAAGTCTCAGCGTCTGGCCAATATGCAGTACCTTGAGTCAATGGACATTGAAGATGTGGCCACCGGCGAGCGCTTTGATCTGGTTGAGAAGGTAATGCAAAGCATTTCTAACCCGGAAATTCGCCGTATGGAACTGATGGCGCAGATTGCCGGGATTGAACGGGTTGCCTCGGCGCGCGGGGATATTGGGATGTTTATCACCATCACGACGCCGTCAAAGTATCACCCGACCCGCCAGATGGGGGCAGACAAGGTGGCGGTGCTGAACAGCAGCTGGGCGAATGAAGCCTATACCCCGAAAGATGGCCAGCGTTATCTGGTGAAGGTCTGGGCGAAAATCCGCACGGCGTTTAAGGATGCAGGGCTGAATGTTTATGGTGTCCGGGTGGTCGAACCGCATCATGATGGCACGCCGCACTGGCATTTGTTGCTGTTTACTGATAAGGCCAGCCGGGCGTCAGCGGTGGAGATCATGCGTAAAAAAGCCTTGCAGGAAGATGGTGACGAACGGGGTGCGCAGAAGTACCGCTTCGAATGCCGGCATATGAATAAAGGTGGCGCAGTCGGTTATATCGCTAAATACATTGCTAAAAATATCGACGGTTACGCGCTGGATGGTCTGACCGATGATGAAACCGGCAAGCCGTTAAAAGATGCGGCCGCCGCTGTGACAGCGTGGGCCTCTACATGGCGTATTCCGCAGTTTCAGTTCTATAACCTGCCCTCCAAAGGGGCGTACCGTGAATGCCGTCGCCTGCGCAGTCTCTGCATTACTGACCAGTTGGGTGACGTGGCCGAAAAGGTCCGGGCGGCGGCCGATCAGGGTGACTTTGAAAACTACATTTTGTCACAGGGTGGCCCTTGTACCCCGCGTGATCAGCAGACTATCCGCGTTGCCCGTGAAGTCAGCGACAAACTTAATCCCTATGACGAGGCGGTTTCTAACGTAGTCGGGATTTATGCGCAGCTCAACCCTGCCGCCGGCGTGTTGAAAACACGCGAGCGGGAATACCGGATTGTCAAAAAGCACGACAGCCAAGCCCCGGCATCCGTTGTGGCCGGTGAGGGTCTTAATCTTTTAAAAAGCGCCATCGGCGCGCCTCGGAGTCCTGTCAATAACTGTGGATCAGGGGATTGGCAGGCATGGGAGGACAGCCCAGCGTTACCCGCAGACTTAAGCGGTAAGGCGTTATCCGATGTTCTCCAATGGGGACGGGCGATGGAAACTAACTCCGCTGAGAATGGCGCACAGCGCGAGGAAATCGGCGTTTCGGGGCCTCGGGTTATTTCCCGCATCACGTTAACGCCAAAAGAAGAGGCGATGTTGCCGGAGGTCAGGCGGTTGACTGGGTTAATGGGGTTCGAAATCAGTAATCAGTCAATGGAAACGATGTTTATCAAGGGTATGAGTATCAGCTTTGAGGGTCAGCGTCTGCGAGTGCGTGACGGCACTGTGCAGTTGATGGATTTACCGGAGGAGCAGGAACGGAAACAACGCGAGTTTGAGGCGCGTAAACAGGTGCGCCGCGAGGCATTACAGGCGCGGATTATGCATATTGGGGAAATGAGGAAACTATGAGAATTGATTTAGGTAAATATGTCGTTACATCGAATAGTAGAGCATACACGCTGAATAAAAAGCGGGTAGCAAAGACTGGGAAAAATGCCGGTAAAGAGTCTTTAACCCCATTCGGGTATTACGCAAAACTGAATGAATTAATCCGAGATCTGATAAGAATGGAAGTTGATAGCAATGATATAAAAACATTGCAGCAACTTAGCCAGCGAATTGAGGAAATTGCAACTGATTTTGCTGCGAGGGTAACTGAATGATCACCTTAAAGTTAACCCTCGAAATAGTTAACAACATTAACCGTAAATTTGTTTCAGATTTATTCGTCTGGCAGAAACGCTGGAAAGCCAATCAACATCACCGTAATCGCTTTTTGCATAAATACAGATAGATAGGCGCTGATCATTATTTCGTACTGGAAGCGTTAAGCGATGCCTGTCGGACCGGGCGGAATAAGTTTTTTCTGTCTAATAAGGAATTCTTGCCGTTTTTTGTTTGTTATCTTGCGCAGTATTTCCCAAAGCAACAAGCCTATTTAACCGAAAATGCCGAAGATATTCATGGGATAAGGCTGAGTAATGGCGCTGAAATCCGCTTTGTGCATGAAAACAGCTATGTTGCTACCCTAAGTGGCGATGTCTATGTGGCAGAGTGGGCTTTCTCGGATAATCCCATTCGATTGGTGCAATTAGCGTTGAGTCTATCCATGCATGATAAGTGGCATAGAACGTTTTATTTCTCCCGATGTTCAGGGGATAACGGCGAGAAGGCTTATAAAAAGTTCTTTACTGGAAATCGTATCGGGAGTGGATTGGCTTTTTTCGATACGGTGACGTTATTTGATGATGTTGAATGTCGCTTAGATGAGGAACGGATTCGTAACATGTGGTCACCGCAGGCATTTGAAGAGCTGTATTTGTGCCGCTTGCCTCATCCACGCTGGTAATTAGGGAGAATAAACACCATGGCGAAATCCCCCGCAGAACGTAAGGCCGCCCAACGTCAACGCCAGCAGGAAGCTGACGTCACTAAAATAGAATTGCTGGTTGATAATCAAGAGCTGGACATGCTGAAACGCAATTGTGCGCTGAGACGGCCAGGACGCGATCCCTATGACGTAGTTGAATATCTCACGCTGCTTATCCGCAAGGATGATGCGGAATTACGTCAAACAATGGAAACACTGGCAGCACAGCAATGTGAAAAATGTGGTGATGCACTTCCGGTGACAGAATGCTGCTTGTCAGGTGATTCTGCCTGTTGGGCTACGTTGGGCTGGCATGAAGTAAAATTGTGAGAGTGTGACATGTCACGACACTGCTATTTTCTCCGTTTTTGATGGACGGAAAGCAAGTTAGCATGAGTAATACTATTCACATTGAAAAAATTATGTCCAAAAGCGCCGAACACTTTCAACGGCGGCGCTTATGTTATCGTAATGCGGATTTGTGCTGCTCATTACCTGAAACAGAGGGTTCCATACACCGGGGTGACCGGGGCGACCTGCATAATTAGAATATAGTATTCTTTCATTATTGGTGCCGGGGGCGGTACAGTAGTGTAAATCAAATAGTTGACTGTCTATAAAGTGAAGTCTTAATCGTGGGTATCTATTGCCAGTCGTGTTCGGAATGTAAGTGATTTCCTGAGAGTTAACAGGATTCCAATATCTATTATGTTCACTCATTTCGAGTTCCATAAATGCATTGGAAAATTCATTTCCACTTCCTGCTCTAAGCATAATATCACCTTAAGCATTACGGATAATTATGAATAAATGTAGTTCAAGCTAACCCAAAAAACGTAATAGATTTTACTTTCAGATGTAATAGATTTTACTTGCATAAAACGGCCTATTCTCTGCACCAATCCGCAAAACCAAACAAGGATCATATGCCCCGCCAAGCACCAGCACTGGCGCGCTTCAAACGATCCCGTGCAGGTGCATAAAAAGCACTGAATTTAGTGAGCAGGCGCGGCGGGGTCACGACTGCGCGCGGCGGTGTTTATTGGCTATGCCAACCGTCAAAAATCAACATGACGAAACGCGAGAACGTAGAAACGTATTCAGCCTGACTCAAAATGACAGACGTGTGTTTTTGTGGCGATAGCCGGTTTAAATCTCAAACGAGCATGTTGTGATGATATTTAGCCCATTGTCAGTATTGATAATAAAGCCATGTTTTGAAATCCTGATAACTATCAGAATAACCAGTACTACACATTGCGTGCAGAGGGAATGAGAGTCATGACAATAAAAAAAAGGGTTGGAACTATTCTAGGATTATTAGCCGTTTTAGTGATGCTGGTTTTTGGGGTTTTTGTTGTGGGCAGTGACCTGATCGCGCTGTTTAAGATGGAAGACCGGGTGCAATCCTCTTGGGGCATGTTCTTTGTTGTTTTTTCCTCGCCGTTCTTTCTGTATGTTATTCTTTTCGTAATCTATTTATGGATGAATTACAAGCCAGAAGAGTTAGTAAAATCCAGAAAAAAGAAAAAATCGATAACACTCAATGAGCAAATTATGGGCTTTTTTCTCGCCATTGCGGTATTCGGATTTGTCGGGAGTATTCCGCTGTCGTGGTATATCCATTTCAGGTTGCTGGATATCGGGTATGTGGTCTGCGAGAGTAAGTCAGCGAAAGGGCCAACCCGGTATGCGAAAGAGAAGAGACTCTGTCACTGAGTCTATCAAGCTGAGACTGAGTGACAGTTTTATCATGAGGCCATGCGATGAAGGAATTAGTTGTCGCCGCCCAGCGAGTAAGGCGCAAAGCGGATCACTTCTTCCCCGAGCCAGTCATTGAGCTGCTTCATTTTACTTTGCAATGGCAGCAGTTCATTGCGCACAAACACTTTGGCGGCTTTCTCCACATCGCCAAAACCACCGGTATTCTGTGGGATAATGCCCATCATCGGGGGCGGAACGCGGTGCGCCGCCAGAATATCATCGCGGCTGGCGTTCTTGATATTCAGAAACTCATCTTTGGCCGCGGCTTCGGATAACGGAATGGTCTGAATGCCGTCTTTCTTGCCCCCTGGCGCATACAGAAACAGGTTGCGGAAGTTGCCCGGCCCTTTGCTGTTTTTCAGCGCATCACGGATATTGTTCACATCCGAAATATTTTGGGACGCATCGCTGATATACAGGATATAACCGGCATGGCTGCCGTTCTGGTAATACTTGCGCCGAAACAGGGTGGCCGATTCATTCAGTAACGCCGAGGGCAGCGCCGCCAGATATTCCGGCAAGCCGTACAGTTCCTGATTAATGTCCGGTTCGATCAGGTGAAACACCTGTCCGGTCGGAAACGGGTACGGCTGGCTGTGGTAACCGTATTTCACAAACCAGTAAGTGTCCAAATCTTCCCCGCGTCGGGTGAATTTGGCCGGGCAGTGTTTCAGGCTCAGTGGCTGGCCAAGAAGGTTTTTTCTGAGCTCCAGATAGGCATTACCGAACAGCAGAAAATCCAGCGCCCACGAATCGAAAGTCTGGCGGTCCAGCAAACGATGGGGCATAAAAGTGTTGTACAGAATATTGCGTTTGACATACACCGCGCTGCTGTGATGCGGGGCCGAGCGGAACGAGACGGCCAGCCCGTGGAAACTGATCGGCGGCTCATACCAGCTGTCGACCAGCACACATTCGAGATAGTCGTATATCTCGCGCCTGTCCAGCACCGGCACCGGGTCACCAAAGGTGAAGGCTTCCATCGGGGCAGCAGGCGCGGCCGGTCTGGCCGGGCGGTTTCTGTTTTTACGGGACATCAGTAGACCTCAACGATATTTTTATGGTGGGGCACGTCACCGGTGATCGGTTCGTTAAACAGCGCGTGCATGGTGGCCCACGCCAAATCAGCGTGGCTGGCTTCTTCACTGCGGCTGGCCTCGTAAGTCGGGCGGTTGCCGCTGGCGGTGGTGGCCCGGCGAATGGCCATAAAACTCTGGGCAATG
The DNA here is from genome assembly GCF_037996705.1 of Xenorhabdus bharatensis. NCBI lineage: Bacteria > Pseudomonadati > Pseudomonadota > Gammaproteobacteria > Enterobacterales > Morganellaceae > Xenorhabdus > Xenorhabdus bharatensis. The sequence continues at coordinate 14,511 of NZ_JBBMXG010000017.1, forward strand.
TCGGTGTGCCCGGCGTCAAACTCCAGCCGACGGTGGTTGATAATGTCCCACGCTTTCAGCACTAAGGCATTTTTCACCGAGGGGTTATAGACAAACTCGCGGGCTGACGGGAAGAACGCTTTGACGTTCTGGTAGACCCCGTGGCCGATGCCGGTCGAGTCAATACCGATATATTCCACGTTGTAGCGTTCAGTCAGGGCGCGAATGGCGTCTGCTTGAGCACGGAAGTCCATCCCACGCCACTGGTGCCGCTCCAGAATACGGAACTTACCGCCAACCACCTGCGGCGGGGCAATGACGACACAACCGGCACTGTCGCCGTTCTCGCCCCCTTTGGCCGGGTCGTAACCGATCCAGACCGGATAGTAACCATAGGGGCGCAGCATCAGGGGTTGTACATCGTCCCAGACTTCCCAGCTGTCCACCATGCAGCCCTGCATCAGTTGCAGTGAGAAGATGGATTCAATATCGTCCATAAACTCACACATCAGCAGGTTCTGGTATTCATCCGGGCTGTATTCCAGCCGCAGCTGCTCGATATCAAACAGGGTACAACCGCCGGCGACCGCATCTTCCACGGTGACAATCTGCCGCCACTGGCCATCGGCGCACAGCAGGCCATTGACGAGCGCATCATGGCTGATATCCACTTCAATGCGGTCCGCTTTGGCCCGTCCGCGGTTATACAGTTTGCCCGACCAGTACGGGTAAGCGCTGTGGGTCAGGCTGGACGGGGTGGAAAAGTAGGTCTGGCGCCACTGTTTGTGCATGGCCATGCCGGAGGCGACCTTGCGCAGCTCCTGAAAGCGTGGGATCCAGAAATATTCATCCAGATAGAGATTACCGTGATAACTCTGGGCCGTGCGGGCATTGGTGCCGAGAAAATAGAGCATCGCCCCGTTGCTTAAAGTAATGGGGTCACCTTTCAGTTCGACGTCCACTTCCCGCGCCATCTCCAGAATGTAGCTTTTAAACACATGGGCCTGGGCTTTACTGGCCGAGAGGAAAATCTGGTTACGCCCGGTGGTCAGCGCATCCATCAGCGCCTCACGGGCAAAAAAGTACGTGGCCCCAATCTGGCGGGATTTCAGCAAATTGCGGATACGGTGTTGTTGACCGGCCTGATACCAGACTTGCTGATAACCAAACATCGTGTCAGAGAACAGTTGTGCCAGTTTTTCGATCTGCTCGTCACTGAAAACGTTCTTTTCCGGTGGCCGGCGCTCGCCCTTATTGCGATTGGCAATGTTCGGGTTCAGGTCGGCTTCATTGCCGCCATGGCTGTACTTGTTGATGCGGGCCTGCCGCTCCAGCTGGCGGTATAACAGGTCGATTTCCTTAAAATCCTTGCCCTCTTTCTGTTGTTTGGCAATCAGCTGGCACAACCGCGCTTCCAGCGCCAGTTCAACCCGCTCAAAGGGCGTCACCTCATCCCATTTGTCGCGGCGTTTCCAGCTGTGGATCGTGGTCGCGTTCTCATTGAGCATGTCCGCAATGCGCGCGATGCGATACCCGCTAAAATACAGGTGCATGGCCTGCTTGCGCGGGTCAACGTTATTCACTATCGGTGTCGGTGTTTTCATGCCGCCAGACTACCGCCCCGACGGCCATTTCTCCGCGCGGGCCGGTTGTGCCAGTCCCAACACAAGCCCCATTGATTGTTTCCCCGGCGTAACGACACAAACTAATAGCCCATGACCCACCCATTAACCCCGGGGCGAAGAATGTCCAAGAAATCCAAACCGTTTCGTATCTGTGTGGAAGGTGCGACCACCGACGGGCGCAAAATCCAGCGTGAGTGGCTGAACCAGATTGCAGCCAATTATCATCCGTCCACTTACGGTGCCCGTATCAATATGGAGCACTACAACTACTCTTGGAGTCCGCGCTATGGCGATGTGGAATCCGTCTACACCGAAGAAATCAAAGAGGGCGCGTTAGCCGGTAAGCTGGGGCTGTACGGTATTCTGACGCCGACAGACGAACTGATTGAAATGAACCGCAAGCGCCAGAAAGTCTACACCTCAGCCGAAATCAATCTGGATTTTGCTGATTCCGGCGGTGCGTATCTGGTGGGCCTCGCGGTGACCGACAGTCCGGCCAGTCTCGGCACGGAAATGTTGCAGTTCAGTGCCAGTGCGGCCGCGAACCCGCTGAATGCCCGCAAACAACACCCTGACAATCTGTTCACCGCCGCGGAAGAGACGGTGCTGGAGTTTGTGGAAGCCACGCCCGAGAGTGATAAACCGACCTTGCTTTCCCGCATTCAGGACTTCTTCCAGAAAAAATCGCAATCCGATGAGGCCCGTTTCACCGATATTTGTCAGTCGGTTGAGTTGTGTGCCAAAGAGCTACAGGCCACGGCGGAAACTGTCCGGACGCTGTCAAAACAGGCCGATGAGTTTGATGCGTTCAGACAAAAACAGGCCACGCTGGAAAACCAGCTGAATGACCTAACCACCCGATTGAGCCAGCAGGATAACCAGCCGCAGCAGCGCCCGGTGTCGCTGGGCAACACCGGCACCGCCGAACACCAGACTAACTGCTAACGGAGCACCCATGAAGAACCAGACCCGCCATCAATTTAATGCCTACCTGACCCGACTGGGGGAAATTTACGGCGTGGAAGCCAGTGCCTTCAGCGGCAAGGTGGAAGTGCAGCCCTCGGTGGCGCAGACACTGGAAGACGAGATCCAGCAAAGTGCCGACTTTCTGCAAAAAGTGAACGTCGTGCCGGTCAGCGAGCAATCCGGGCAGGCGATTGGCTTAGGCATCGGCTCTACCATTGCCGGCACGACCGATACGGACGACAAAGACCGCGAAACCACTGATCCGACCCGCCTGACGACCGTTGAGTACCGATGTGAACAGACCAACTTCGACACCAGCCTGACTTACGTTAAGCTCGATTTGTGGGCGAAATTCAAGGATTTTCAGCTGCGTATCCGTAACGCCATTATCCGCCGTCAGGCCCTTGATCGCATTATGATTGGCTGGAACGGCATCAAACGCGCGAAAACCTCCAACCGTACCCAGTACAAAATGCTGGAAGATGTGAACGTCGGCTGGCTGCAAAAAATCCGTCAGGATGCACCGACCCATGTGTTGAGCAGCATTGCCGACAGCGAAGGCAAACCGGTGTCTGACGTTATTCGTGTCGGGGCCGGCGGTGATTTCCTTAACCTTGACGCGCTGGTGATGGATACGGTCAACAACGCCATTGATGCCGAATATCAGGACGACACCGAACTGGTGGTGATTTGTGGCCGCGAACTGCTGGCAGACAAATATTTCCCGCTGGTCAATCAGTCCCAGCCGAACAGCGAGAAAATGGCCGCCGATGTGATTATCAGCCAGAAACGGATCGGTAACCTGCCGGCGGTACGTGTGCCGTACTTCCCGCCGAAAGCCCTGTTGATTTCCCGTCTGGATAACCTGTCCATCTATTATCAGGAAGGCACCCGCCGCCGCTCGGTACTGGATAACCCGAAACGGGATCGCATCGAAAACTACGAATCGGTCAATGAGGCCTACGTGGTGGAGGATTATCGCGGGGTGGCCCTGATTGAAAATATCGAGATGCTGCCGGCGAAAAATCTGACGCAACCCGCCATGCCGGCCACTGAGGAACAATAATGGCCAGCCCGTGGCAGTGTCACCGGATACGTTTACAGGCCGAATCTACCGCCGGTTTACACGGTGAGGCCCTGCAAAATAACAGCGGCTATAACCAGATGCTGCTGATGCTGGGCCAGCACCGCAAACAGCTGAAAGGCATTCAGTCGATGGAAGGCAAAGCCCGTTTAAAGCAGAAGCTGTTGCCCCATTATGCGCCGTGGGTGACCGGTGTCCTTGCCACCGGGCAGGGCGCGCAGGACGATGTGCTGATGTACGCGATGCTCTGGCGCATTGATGCCGGTGAGTATGACGGCGCACTGGATATTGCCGAGTATGCCCTGCGCCACCGGCTGGCGATGCCACAAGGCCACAGCCGCACCGCAGGCTGTGCCATCGCGGAAGAAATCGCCGACGCGGCCCAGCGCAGCTACAACGCCAAATCGCCGTTGCCACTGGGCACACTGGAACGGGCGGTCAGTCTGACCGATGAACAGGATATGCCCGATGAAGTGAAAGCCGAGCTGTACAAATGGCTAGGCTACAACCAGCGGGATAATGACTTGCCGCAGCCGGCTTACTGTTCACTGAGCCGGGCACTGGAACTGAATAACCGGGTGGGCGTGAAAAAGGATCTGGAACAACTCGCCAGAGTGATCCGCCAACGCCACGCCCGCCCTTAACGAACGTGCCAACACGCCGGGGCGGCACGGGGTGGCGACAGTCTCAATACCCCGTCCACCGCCCGCCTATTACAAGGTAACCGTATGGATTTTATTGCACCGCAACCCGCGCAGGATGCGGATATCACCCTCAGCAGCGATCCGTTTTATCCCGCCGTCAGTCTGGGCCGTTACCGTGATGAGATGCGCAATGACGGCACCGTCACCACCCCCCGCTTAAAACAGGCGATGGCTAACGCTATTGTGGAAGCCAACCGCGAGCTGCACCGCTGGCACCTGATCAATATCCAGCAGGGCTATGCCACCTTATCCGAGGTGCCGGCATCAAGGGTGAATGGCGAAAGCGAGCTGATTTATCTCTATCACCGGGCCGTATTCTGTCTGACCAAAGCCAACCTGACCGAACGTTACCGGGATATCGACACCACCGCGAGCGGGACGAAAAAAGCGGACACACTGGACAGTACCATTGATGATTTATGGCGGGATGCCCAGTGGGCACTGCGCCGGATACAAGGGCAGGATCATGCCATCGTGGAGCTGATTTAATGCGGGTCTGGGCACAACAATATGACACGGTGGATGCGCTGTGCTGGCGTCATTACGGCCGGACACAGGGCGTCACCGAACAGGTACTGGAAGCCAATCCCGGTCTGGCGGATTTGGGCGCTATCCTGCCGCACGGCACCGAGGTGACATTGCCGGATATCGCGCCGGCACCGGTTACACCTACCCTGCAATTATGGGATTAAATCATGATGAGAAGACAGCATGGACAAACAACCTGATCTCTGGGCCGAGGTCTTAAACGGCTTACAGCAGGCGTGGCCGCAAATCTCCGGCTCGCTGTTAGCGGTGCTGATTTGCTATGGCCGGCTGATTTATGACGGCGTGGAGCGTAAAAATCGCTGGGTCGAACCGTTACTGTGCGGGGCGTTCTCATGGGGCATTGCCAGCGGGCTGGAAGTGTTCGGCATTCCCGGCTCTGTCTCACCGGCACTGGGGGGCGCTATCGGCTTTATCGGCGTTGAAAAACTGCGCGAGTTTGCGATCCGCGCCATTAACAAACGACTGGGAGACAAACCGCATGAGTAGAGGTATTCGCAACCATAATCCGGGCAATATCCGCCACGGGGATAACTGGCAGGGCCTGAGTGATCTCCAGACCGACAGCGCCTTTTGCCAGTTTACTGCGCCGGAATGGGGCATTCGGGCGATGCTGAAAATTCTGCGTAACTATGAGCGTAAATACGGCCTGAACAGTCTCCGCCAAATCATTACCCGCTGGGCACCGCCCCATGAGAACCACACGGAAAGCTATATTGCCTACGTGTGTAATGCGGTCGGGGTCGCCAGCCATGCGGTGATTGATGTCGATAACGCCGTGACCATGCGCCGGCTGGTGAAAGCCATCATTCAGATGGAGAACGGCCAGCAGCCTTACCCTGACTCACTGATTGACCGGGCGTTTAATCTGCTATGACATGGCGACTGAAAGCCGGTCTGATGCTGTTCGCACTGGCGTTAATGGGTTCGATGGCCTTTTCCGTCTGGTCGGTGTCGGCCGAAAACGGCCGGCTCACCCGTGAAAATACCGCCTTAACCACCTCCCTGTCAGAACAGGTGGCCATCAATACCCGACAGCAAACGCGCCTTAAGCAACTGGCTGAACAGGATGCCCGACACCTACAGGAACTGACCGATGCAAAGACTGAAATTGACCGGCTGCACACTGCTTCTCTGGCTCATCCTGAGCGGGTGTACATCAAGGCCCAGTGTCCTGCCCCTGAAACCGTTGCCACCGCCGGCATGGCTGATGCAACCCGCGCCCGACCTACAGACACCGCTGTCCGAAATTATTGGCTACTCCGGGAACGCATCGCCACCACTGAGCAAATGATCGCCGGGTTACAGGATTATATTCAGACCCAGTGTCAATAAATCCGGCGCTGTAGTATGTTAACGGCCTGTAAATAACTGTAGAGATATTAATCAGATGGAACATATCAAAAGCAAAACATTTAAAGCCGACCGGGCGTGGGGTTCACGACTTATCACTAATCTGGATGGCGTCACCGTCAAACTGCACTGGACGGATCAGCCGTACAAATGGCATATCAATGACGGGGAAGAAGTCTTCGCGGTCATGGATGGCACGGTGGAGATGCACTACAAAGAGCACGGGCAGATTAAAATAGCCCGACTGGAAACCGGCGATCTGTTTTATGCCACCGTCGGCACAGAGCATGTCGCCCATCCGGTGGGCGAGGCCCGAATTCTGGTCATCGAACGGGAAGGCAGTGTTTAGCCCGACATAACTGACAGGTGAACCATGAATAAACCGCATTTATTACGCACCGAACTGACCGGTAAAATCCCTTACCTGCGTGATAACCCCGAATATCTTCACCTGTTTGTGGAAGACGGTGCGGTGCTGGCCACCTTAGCACCGTCGCTGTCGTATGAATACGAATACACCCTGAATCTGATTATCGAAGCCTATCCGGGCGACCAGAATATTTTAATGGCGGTGGTCGGCCATTGGCTGCGTGAACATCAGCCGGATATCTTTGCCAACCCCGACAACCGCCGCAGCGGCTTTACCTTTGATGTCAATATCCTCAATGACCAGACCGCCGATATCAGTATTGATCTGAAACTCACCGAGCGGGTACAGGTCAGCACCGAGGACGGCATCAGCACCGTGACTGCTATCCCGGAGCCGGCCAACCCCTTTGCGCAGTGGTGATAAAGATGGATGATGACTTACAGCCATTGGACAGTGTCCTGACCGCTTTGCTCACCCAGCTTTCCCCGCCCAGCCGCAAACAACTGGCCCGCGACATTGCCCGTGACCTGCGTAAAAGCCAGATGCAACGCATCCGTGCCCAGCGTAACCCCGATGGCAGCCGCTATAGCCAGCGCAAGGCGCAGATCCTGACGGTGCAGAAAGGCATGAAGTTTGTCTGGCGCGGGGAAACCCGCAGCCTAAAAAACTGGCAGTACCGCAAGGGCAAAAACGGGAAAGTGATCACCGGCTATGATACTGAGCGCAAAGGACTGCGCACCTTCTACCGCAACGATATTCAGCAGATGCTGGAAAAGAAAACCGACCGCCTCCAGACGCGCAAGGGCAGCAAAAAGACCCGCATGTTTAAGAAACTGGCGACCGCCCGTTATCTGCGTCTGTCAGCCAGTGATAAAGAAACGGTGATTTTCTTTGCCCCGAAAGTGGCCAACGTTGCCCGGGTGCATCAGTTTGGCCTGAAAGAGCGTCAACGCGGCAAGCAGATTGAGGTGAAATACCCGGAGCGCCGTTTGTTAGGCCTGACTCCACAGGATATTGCCCATATCGAAGCACAAATCCTCAAACATCTTACCTTTTGATATCCCCTATGCATTTCAAGTGACATCGCGGCGGCAAGGGAATTCATCCCCGGGAGCATAGCGAACTATGTGACCGGGGTGAGTGAGCGCAGCCAACAAAGAGGTCGCTTGAAAGGCGACGGGGATGTGTCAGGGCTGGTACAAGCCCCTTGCCGTGCAGGTGCATGGATTTAGTGCCATGTTGTCGGCATGAACACACAATATTCTCATTCCCAAACCACGGAACTGTTGCGCCGGCTGCGCAACCTGATCCGCACCGGCACTGTGACACAGGTCGATACGGCCCGCGGTCTGTGCCGGGTCGAAACCGGCCACCTTGAAACTGATTGGCTGAACTGGCTCACCACCCGCGCCGGGCGTGCCCGTACATGGTGGGCACCCAGTGTCGGGGAGCAGGTGATTTTGCTGGCCATCGGTGGTGACCTCACCACGGCGTTTGTCTTACCCGCTATCTTTTCCGATACGTGTCCGGCCCCGTCGGCGTCTGCTGATGCGGTACACATCGCTTTTCCTGACGGGGCGGTGATGGAGTATGAACCGAACAGCAGCGCCTTAACCGTCAGCGGGATCAAAACTGCGACGGTCACCGCCTCGGTCTCCGTGCAGGTGACCGCCCCGCAAATTACCTGTACCGCTAGCGAACAGATCACATTAGCCACGCCGGTCGTCATGTGTACAAACCATCTCACCACCGGCAGTCTGGCGATCCGTCAGGGCGGGACAATGCACGGGAATATCATCCATACCGACGGCCAGTTCAGTTCTAACGGAGTGGTTGTCGATACGCATCACCATGTTGGCGTGCGTTCCGGTGATGGCACCTCCGGTGGGCCGGTCTGATGTTGTATTTAGGCATGAACCGCCAGACCGGGGCAGCCATGACCGAGATTGATCACTTGCGCCAGTCGGTCAGCGATATTCTGTTAACCCCCATCGGCAGCCGATTGACCCGCCGTCCGTATGGTTCGCTGCTGTCGGCGTTAATCGACGCCCCGCAGAATCCCGCGTTACGCCTGCAACTGATGGCGGCCTGTTATACCGCTATCCAGCAATGGGAGCCGCGCATTGTCCTGACCGCCATCAGTGTGACCTCCGGCCATGCCGGGCAGGCCACAGTAGAAATTAACGGTTATTTTCAGCCGACCCACGACCCCGTCACATTTTCCGTGCCCGTGAGGTGACCTGATGCCCACCATTGATTTAAGCCTGCTCCCCCCGCCCGATGTGGTGGAACCGCTCGATTTTGAAACCCTGCTGGCTGAACGCAAAGCCGCGTTAATTGCCTTATATCCTCCCGACCAGCGCGAGGCCCTGACCCGCACACTGGCGCTGGAATCCGAACCACTCACCAAGCTGTTACAGGAAAATGCCTATCGGGAGCTGTTGCTGCGCCAGCGCATCAATGAAGCGGCTCGCGCGGCGATGGTGGCGTTTGCCAGAGGGGCGGATTTAGACCAACTGGGGGCCAATAACAATGTCAGCCGACTGGTCTTACAGCCTGCCGATAACGCCGCCGTGCCGCCCATACCAGCCGTACTGGAAGCGGACGCCGATTTTCGCGTACGTATCCCGCAGGCCTTTGAGGGCTTAAGCGTCGCCGGGCCGGTGGCATCGTATGAATACCATGCCCGCAGTGCCGATGGTCGTGTTGCCGATGCGTCGGTGATTAGCCCATCACCAGCCTGTGTGACGGTCAGTATTCTTTCGCGTGACGGGAACGGCGCAGCCAATAGCGAACTGATTGATATCGTCACCCATGCATTGAATGATGAGGACGTCCGTCCGGTGGCCGACCGTCTGACAGTGCAGTCGGCCAAAATTGTCAACTATGCCATTGACGCCGTGCTGTACCTCTATCCAACGCCGGAATATGAGCCGATATTGCAGGATGCGCGGGTACGGCTGGCGCGCTATACCGCTGAACAGCACCGCATTGGCCGGGACATTGTCCGCAGTGCCATCTTTGCCGCCCTCCATGTGCCCGGTGTGCAGCGGGTGGAGTTGAAAGCACCGGCCAAAGATATGATTTTAGACAAGACGCAGGCCAGTTATTGCACCTCCGCTCATATCACGCTCGGGGGTTCGGATGAATAACCGTCTGTTACCGGTCGGTTCGTCTCCGCTGGAAGTGGCGGCCGCCGAAGCGCTCAGCAGTCTGGCCGCTGTTCCCGTGCCGATACGGGATGTATGGCAGCCGGATCGCTGTCCGGTCAGGTTATTACCTTATTTAGCATGGGCATGGTCGGTGGACCGCTGGGATATGGACTGGCCGGAGCACGTCAAACGGGAGTCGATTAAAGCGGCAATGTTTGTGCATAAACATAAAGGTACGATTGGGGCGATCCGTCGGGTAGTGGAACCTTTCGGCTATCTCATTCGCGTCATTGAATGGTGGCAGAACCATGATGCGCCCGGCACCTTTCGCCTCGATATCGGGGTGATGGATACCGGTATCACCGAAGCCACCTATCACGAGCTGGAACGCCTTATTTTTGATGCCAAACCCGCCTCGCGTCACCTGATTGGGATGTCCATTCAACTGGAAACCGGCGGTACCGCTTATTGTGCTGCTGCCTGCTATGACGGCGATGTGCTGACGGTTTACCCCTATCTGGCAGAGAGTCTCACGGTCACCGGGGCGGATGTTGTCGGAGCCGGGATACATATTATTGATACCATGAGGATTGGAGTATGAGTAAATATTTTGCCCTGTTAACCCGATTAGGGGCAGACCGGCTGGCGAACGCCGCCGCACTGGGCACCAAAATTGAAATCACCCACATGGCGGTGGGAGATGGAGGCGGCAGTTTGCCAACACCAGACACTAATCAGCAAAAGCTGATTAACGAAAAACGCCGGGCAGCCATCAATGTGCTGAGCGTTGACCCGAAGAATACGAACCAGATTATTGCCGAGCAGGTGATACCCGAACACGAGGGCGGTTGGTGGATACGGGAAATCGGCTTGTTTGATAAAGACGGCGTGCTGATGGCGGTCGGCAACTGTGCCGAGACCTACAAACCGCAGTTACAGGAAGGTTCCGGCAGAACGCAGACCATCCGCATGGTGCTGATTGTCAGCCACACGAATGCCGTGACGCTGAAAATTGACCCGTCGGTGGTGCTGGCGACGCGGGAGTATGCGGATGCGTCTATTGTTCAGGCGATTCGTGAACATGCGCAGAGCCGCCGGCATCCTGATGCGACACTGACAGAGAAAGGGTTTGTTATCCTGAGCAATGCTGTTGATAGCCAGAGTGAGACACAGGCCGCCACCCCCAGAGCCGTTAAAGTAGTGTATGACTTAGCCAGTTCGGCGAATAATAATGCCAATGGCCGTGTCCCGGCTAACCGTCAAATTAATGGCAGGCCATTATCCGCCGATATCACACTCAGTGCGGCCGATGTTAACGCTTATACCAAAACGGAAACGGATTCCCGTGTAAACGATACTTATTCACTGGCCAAGGTGGCGAATCAAAATGCGGCCAACGCCAATCGCAACGCCAATAATCGTCTTGAAAAAGCGAAGAATGGGGCAGATATTCAGGACAAGCAAGCGTTTGTGGAAAACCTCGGTTTAGCGAATGTGAAGTGGTTGGCAGAGAATGCCTATCCCATAAAAGGGGGCGCTATCTATGGGAATATTGACGCAGCGGGGTATATCTCGGGAGAGGGCATTTTTGAATCAGGCAGTATCCGGGTTTACAGCCCGAATAATAAACCCAAACCGGATGAGATTGGCGCGTATCCCCAAACGGGAGGTGTGCTCCACGGGAATGTGGACGCGACGGGATTTTTGCGGTCGGGTGAGGGCCAGAACATTGTGTCATCACAGGATGTGTGGGCGCATCGATACGTGCTGGAGAAAGGGCAACGGGTTTATAGTCCGAATAACCCCCCGACCGAGGCATTATTAGAGGAAAATGGCTGGTTTCGGGATAACACCCACGGGATGGTTATTCAATGGGGCCGGGGGAAATATTCCGATGGTCAACGGGTTGATTTTCCCCGGCCATTTACCCGGTTTGTGTGCGCGGTGACGATAAGCTCTGACCCTGCAGAAACCGCGAATGCGGAGATAGCACAGGCCTATCCCCAAGATAAAACCGCGTTTGTCGTCGCGTGTGGGGTATACCGTAATGATGGTTTTCATCGGTCGGAACTGAACTGTACTTGGATAGCAATCGGATATTGAGGGGAAACATGTACGTTTACAGTGCAAAAAACAATGCCTTTTACCCGCTGGACTGGCAGCTCTGGTATCTTGAGGCGGGGACGTGGCCGGCGGATGGGATAGAAGTCAACGAGGCGGTTTATGCCGAATTTGCGGCCAATGGCCCGCCGGAGGGGAAATGCCGCATCGCAGGAAAGCAGGGATTGCCGGTATGGGCGGATATCCCGCCCCTGACCACGGAAGAATTACAATCCCGGGCTGAACAGGAAAAACGTTATCGTCTGTCACAGGCTGCCAACGCGATTGCCCCACTGCAATACGCCGTTGACCTTCAGATGGCAACAAAGGTGGAGCAGGCATCCCTGTTGGCATGGAAAAAATATTGTGTGTTGCTCAACCGGGTAGATTGTTTCGCTGCATCCGATATCCACTGGCCTGAACAGCCCACGTAAAAACAGGGGCGATGGCCCCTGTGGGTTAATCTTCTTTCTTGGCCCATCCAACAATTTGAGCAGGATTCCCTGTCACAATGGCATAATCAGGAATATCTTTTGTCACTACCGCCCCCGCCCCCACGATACAATATTGACCCAGTGTCAGGCCGGGGAGAATAGTGGCGTTGGCTCCAAGGGAGGCCCCTTTTTTAATGTGTGTTTTTAGGAACCGGTCAGGGTATTTTTTAGAACGAGGATATTTATCATTAGTGAAAGCGACACAGGGACCAATAAATACGTCATTTTCGATCGTGATACCATCCCAGAGGAAGCTCCCTGATTTTATGGTCACCCTGTCGCCAACGATGACATCGTTCTCAATCAGGGTATGCGCACAGATATTGCAGTCTTTACCGATTCGGGCATGGGGGAAAATCACACTGAACTGCCAAATTCGAGACCCTTGACCTATATTCAAGGATTGCACATCACTCAGCGGGTGAATATTCAATGTATTCATCTTATCCTCGGACTGTTGTTATTAAGGGGGAATTTTTTAACCGAATGAATGTTATCTTGTTTATAAATTAATACAGGATGATAGGGATTAATTATTTTTATTTCAGTTCAATAGAATTGTATGGTGGTGTACAGAGTGTGGATGACAGGCAAGTATTAATAAGGGAAATAGTCACTTTCATCCTCGGCCCTCAATATCTTTGCCAAAGCCATCGCGTTTTTTCATTCGAAACGGATTTGTACCAGCCCCCACACAGCCCTCATTACGGGCATTTTATTGTCACACCGACCACCATAGCGCTATCCCTTTTACCGGAGCAGATGGCTATGGCCCAGGACTATCACCACGGCGTGCGGGTGCAGGAAATCAACGAAGGCACCCGCACCATTACTACCGTCAGTACCGCGATTATCGGCTTGGTCGCCACCGCCGACGATGCTGACCCTAATACTTTTCCCTTAAATACCCCGGTCTTGCTGACCGATGTGTTGACCGCCAGTGGCAAGGCGGGGGAAACCGGCACACTGGCCCATGCGCTGAGAGCGATTGCCGAACAGGCCAAACCCGTGACCGTCGTTGTGCGCGTGGCGCAGGGCAAAACCGAAGCCGAGACCACCACGAATATCATTGGCGGTGTGACGGCTGAGGGCAAAAAAACCGGCATGCAGGCCCTGTTGGCCGCACAAAGTCAGCTCGGGGTGAAGCCGCGCATTCTGGCCGTACCCGGCCACGATACCCTGCCGGTGGCGCAGAAACTGGCCGGCATTGCCCAGCAACTGCGCGCGATGGCGTATGTCAGCGCATATGGCTGTAAAACGATTTCACAGGTGATGGACTACCGCAAAAACTTTGGCCAGCGTGAACTGATGCTGATATGGCCGGATTTCTTAAGCTGGGATACGGTTGCTAAGCGTACCGCCACGGCGTATGCCACCGCCCGTGCGGTGGGTCTGCGCGCCAAGATTGACGAAGAGAGCGGCTGGCATAAAACCCTGTCCAACGTTGGTGTGAATGGCGTCACCGGCCTGTCCGCTGACGTGTTCTGGGATTTGCAGGATGTGGCCACCGATGCCAATCTGCTGAACCAGAACGACGTTACCACGCTTATTCGCAAAGACGGCTTTCGCTTCTGGGGGTCGCGTACCTGTTCGGACGATAAACTGTTCCAGTTTGAAAGTTACACCCGCACCGCACAAATACTGGCCGATACGATGGCCGAGGCGCATATGTGGGCGATTGATAAACCGCTCACCCCCTCACTGGTGCGTGACATTATCGAAGGCATCAATGCCAAGCTGCGCGAGCTGAAAGCCAACGGTTACCTGATTGACGGCCAATGCTGGTATGACGCCACCGTCAACGACAAGGACACCCTGAAAGCGGGCAAGCTCTATCTCGATTATGACTATACGCCGGTGCCGCCGCTGGAAAACCTGCTGCTGCGCCAGCGCATCACCGACCAGTATCTGATGAATTTCGCCAACAGCGTCAACAGCTAAGGGACAACACATGGCATTCCCACGCAAACTGAAATATTTAAACCTGTTTAACGACGGGAACAACTATCAGGGCATGGTGGAAGAACTGACCCTGCCGAAACTGAGCCGCAAGCTCGAAGCCTATCGCGGCGGCGGCATGAACGGGGCGGCCCATGTCGACCTCGGCTTGGATGATGGCGCACTGGATGCGGAATTTACGCTCGGCGGGGTGGAAGCCCAGCTCTACAAACAATGGGGCATTGCCAAAGCCGACGGCGTCATGCTGCGCTTTAACGGCTCCTTTCAGCGTGACGACACCGGGGAGGTAATCGCCGTCGAAGTGGTCATGCGCGGGCGCTTCTCGGAGTTTGACCCCGGCAACTACAAACAGGGCGACAACACCCAGACCAAAGTCAGCGCCAAAAATACCTATTTTAAACTGACGATGGACGGCGACGTCCTGATTGAAATCGACACCATTAATATGGTGGAAATCGTCGGCGGCGTCGACCGTCTGGAAGCCCACCGCCGGGCGATTGGCCTGTAACCCCTCACCCCTAAGGAACCTGAATCATGACTGAACAAACGACTTTACCGCAGACTGAACAAGCCACCGTCACGCTGGAAGAGCCGATTGCCCGTGGTGCGACCACCATCACTGATATTATTATCCGCAAACCGACCAGCGGTGCCCTGCGCGGCGTGCGTTTGCAGGCCCTGATGGAAATGGACGTCGATTCCATGATGCTGGTGTTGCCCCGCGTGACTACGCCGGCCCTGACCAAAAATGATCTGCTGCTGATGGCGCCGGGCGACCTGATTAACCTCAGTGTCGAGGTGGTCAATTTTTTGTTGCCGAAGTCGGTGAAGTCCGATTTCCAGACAGCTTAACCCCGGACGAACTGGTGGCGGATATCGCCACCGTCTTTCACTGGTCGCCCGCCGTGACCGCCGACATGTCCCTGCCGGA
The DNA here is from genome assembly GCF_037996705.1 of Xenorhabdus bharatensis. NCBI lineage: Bacteria > Pseudomonadati > Pseudomonadota > Gammaproteobacteria > Enterobacterales > Morganellaceae > Xenorhabdus > Xenorhabdus bharatensis. The sequence continues at coordinate 29,774 of NZ_JBBMXG010000017.1, forward strand.
ATTATTGGAGTGGCGTTACCGGGCCATCAAACGGAGTGGTGCCGATGAGTGATCGCAACCTGCGCCTGCAAGTGGTGTTAAATGCCGTGGACAAACTGACCCGGCCTTTTAAAAGTGCGCAGGAAACCAACAAGCGGCTGGCGGAGACCATCAAACAATCACGCCAGCAACTGCGCGAGTTAAACCAGCAGGCCGGCAAGATTGACGGTTTTCGCAAGACTAAACGTCAGCTGGCCGACGCTGAACAGGCTTATCAGCGTGCCACTGACCGGGTAACGGCGTTAAGTCGCGCCTTCAATGCCACGGCCAACCCGACCCAAACCCAGATCCGGCAACTCCAGCAGGCTAAAAATGCTGCCCGTCAGTTCAAAGACAAAACCCAGTCCTTAAGTCAGTCCCTGCAACGCCAGCGTGATGCCCTGCGCGAGAGTGGTATCTCGACTCACCGGCTCGGGGAGGCCCAGCGGCGTATTAACGGGGATATCAGCCGTACCACCGGCGCACTCGAACGACAGCAGCAGCAACTGGAACGGCTGCGCCAGCAGGAACAACGCATGGCGGCGGCCAAATCCCGCTACCAGAAAATGAAGGACGTGCGTAATCAGGTGGCGACGACAGGTGCAGCCGCCACCGCCGCTGGCGTGGGGACACTCTATAGCGCCAAGCGTGTGATGATGCCGGGCTATGATTTTGAAGTCGGTATGTCGAAAGTACAGGCACTCACCCGCCTTGATAATAATTCACCGGAACTCAAGAAACTGCGCGAGCAGGCACGGGAATTAGGAAAATCGACCCAGTTCACCGCCAATCAGGTGGCACAGGGGCAAAGTTTTTATGCGATGGCCGGTTTTAATCCCGATCAAATCCGTAAAGCCATGCCCGGTACGTTGTCCATGTCACTGGCAGGCGATACTGATCTAGCTACTACAGCGGATATTGGCTCGAATATTTTGACCGGTTTTAAACTGAAATCCGATGATATGGGCCGCGTCAGTGATGTGCTGGTCGGGGCGTTTACCCGGTCGAATACCAACCTGACGATGCTGGGTGAAACCATGAAGTATGTGGCACCCGTTGCCGCTGGTCTGGGTGTGGATATTGAAACGGCCGCTGCGGCAACAGGGAAACTCGGGGATGCCGGGATTCAGGGCAGTATGGCGGGCACAGCCTTAAGATCTATTCTAGGGCGATTGGCCGAACCGCCAACCGCTGCCGCCAAAGCACTGAAAAAATTAAGCATTCAAACCAAAGATGCGAAGGGTAACCTGCGCGCTTTACCGGATATTCTGACTGAGCTGAATGCTAAAACCGCCAAAATGGGGAATGCCGAACGGGCGGGTATCTTTAAGGCCATTGCCGGAGAAGAAGCTTTTTCGGCTTTATCCGTTCTGGCCGATCAGGCGGGTTCAGGGGAGTTGCAAAAACTCACCAAAGAACTGAAGAACGCACAAGGTGAAGCGAAGAAAGTCGCCGATACTATGACAAACAATCTGGACGGCGACCTGAAAGCATTGTCGTCTGCATGGGAAGATCTCGGCATCCAAATCTTTGGCGGCGTGGATAGCCCATTGCGTGGAATTACCAAACGCATTACCCGTATTATCAGCAAAACAGGGGAATGGATGAAAGCCAACCCTGAGCTGACCAAAACCTTAACGATGGTGGGGATTGGGTTAGGCGTGATATTAACCTTATTTGGCGCGATCACTCTGGCTTTGGCAGCCTTGTTGGGGCCACTGGTGATGGTGAGATTTGGCCTGAGCGTGTTGGGTATCAAAGGTGCCGGCTCTATGGGACGGCTGCGCAAGGGCGCTTCCCAGCTGGGTAAGGGATTGATCTGGATGAGTCAGAAGGGAATGACCGGTATTAAATTGCTGGGTAAAGGGATGCAGTGGATGGGTAAGCGGGGGCTGGCTGGGGCTAAATTGCTGGGCAAAGGCATGTTGTGGATGGGTAAGATGAGTCTGGCCGGATTAAAATTATTGGGTCGTGGTCTTCTCTTTCTGGGCAAGGGGATCATGTGGCTGGGCCGTCTGATGCTGATGAATCCCATCTTACTGGTTATCAGTCTGATTGCGCTGGGCGCTTATCTTATCTGGAAAAACTGGGACAAGCTGGGGCCGTGGTTTAAACAACTCTGGGATAATATCTCTGAGTATGTTTCCACCGCATGGCAGAACATCAAGCAAAAGATCAGCGGCAAGTGGGAAGAAATCAAGCAGGACACCCGGAATAAATGGGAAGGCATCAAAAAGACGATTTCCGACAAATGGAATGAAATTGTTGAAGACACCAAGAAACTGCCGGAAAAATTTAAGCAGTTCGGTACGGAAATTATCGAAAAACTCATCAACGGCATCAAAGAGAAATGGAAGGCCCTGAAACAGAGCATTGCCAATCTGGGAACCGAGCTTAAAGACGCCATCACCCCGGATTTTATGAAAACGCAGACGACCAAACCGGACGTGAAACAAGCGCTGGATGCCTATCACAACACCAACAATGCCAACCCGATGGCCGGGTTCTTCGGAGCCTTTGATCGGGGCGGTGCTATCCCAGCCGGCAAATTCGGGCTGGTCGGTGAGCATGGCCCGGAACTGATTAACGGCCCGGTGCGCGTCACCAGCCGTCGACAGACGGCGGCACTGGCCAGTATGGCTGCGGCGGCCCTGTCAATGGGCGTTTCTACCGTCAGTGCCCAACCCGCACCGCTGCATCCTTACAGCCTGCCCGTGGCGCAATACCAAAATGCCGGGGTGACGGTTAACCATTCAACCCAGCACAGTGATCGCCCGGCCTATGAAATTCATATTCACCCCACACCGGCACAATCGGCGCAGGATATCGCACAGGCGGTCGCCCGTGAACTGGATCGCCGCGAACAACAGCGACGTGCCCGCGCCCGCAGTGCCTTTGCTGACAGAGAGGAATTTTAATCATGATGGCCGCCCTCGGTTTATTTGTCTTTATGCTGAAAACCACCCCTTACCAGAGCCTGCAACACCAGCAATCATGGCGTTACGGCTTTAACAGCCGGGTCGGTGCCCGTCCGGCCTTTCAGTTTATGGGACCCAACAATGACACCATCACCTTATCCGGCAGCCTGTATCCAGAAATCAGCGGAGGCCGCCTGTCGTTACTGGCCCTGCAACTGATGGCTGACAGCGGTAAAGCATGGTCGTTTCTGGACGGACACGGCATGATTTACGGCATGTTTATTATTGAAAGTATTGACCAGACCAAAAGCGAATTCTTTGTTGATGGCGCGGCCAGAAAGATTGACTTTACGGTCACCCTGCGCCGCGTGGATGAGAACTTAGGTGAGATGTTCGGGGATCTGCGCAGCCAATTGTCTGACCTGAAAACCAGTGCCACCAATCAACTGAGTGGAATGATCCCCTGATGGCTTTACCAAAAATTGACTGGATAACGGGCGATACTCACACACCGGTCTATATCCTCAGCGCCGGCGATGACAATATCAACGCCCGCATTCAAAAGCGCTTAATGTCCCTGACCCTGACCGATAATCGCGGCTTTGAGGCTGACCAGCTCGATATTGAACTGGACGACAGCGACGGCCAGCTGGTATTACCCCGTCGGGGAACCACGCTGTCATTGCATCTGGGCTGGCAGGGAGAAGTCCCTGTCCATAAGGGCCAGTTTATTGTTGATGAAATCGAATACAGCGGTGCGCCGGATAAAATCACCGTGCGTGCCCGCAGTGCCGATTTTCGGGCGAGCCTCAATCTCAGCCGGGAATTCTCTTACCATCAGAAAACCCTCAGTGACATTGTGCGCACCATCGCCATGCGTAATCACCTGAAAGCGGAAATTGATAACCAACTGGCCGGCATTACGTTAAACCACATTGACCAGACTAACGAATCTGACGGCAGCTTCTTAACCCGGCTGGCCACACAGGAAGGGGCGATTGCCACGGTCAAGAACGGCTACCTGTTGTTTATGCAACAAGGGAACAACACCACCGTCAGTGGCCGCCCATTGCCGACGGTGATCATCACCCGTCAGTCCGGTGATGGGTATCGGTTTTCACTGGCTGACCGCAGCGCCTATACCGGCGTCTCGGCCAGCTGGCTGAATACCCGTGAACCGAAGCAAAAAACCCCGGTAACGGTCAAGCGCCGGAAACGCAAAGCCACGCCGCAGAAAAAGGAAGAAAAACAGGGAGATTATCTGGTCGGCAGTGAAGGTAATGTGTTCATCATGAAACACACCTACGCCAACAAGGCCAATGCTGAGCGGGCCGCCAAAGCCGAGTGGGAAAAAATTCAGCGCGGTGTCGCCTCGTTCTCTATCCAGCTGGCCAAGGGTAGGCCGGAACTGTTACCGGAAATGAAAGTCCGGGTCAGCGGCTTTAAACCGCAAATCGACGGCACCGACTGGACGCTGGTCACCGTCACGCATACTTTAAATGACAGAGGGTTAACTTCGGCCTTAGAGTTGGAAGTGAAAATATCGGATGCTGACATGGGCGTCTGATTTGTTATAATCGCGCCATCGCCTAACACAGCTGGCGCTTTCCTGATTTTGAGGTACTCACATTATGATGAGATGCCCCCTTTGCGGCCATGTGGCCCACACACGCAGCAGTTTTGAACACACCACCGAAACCAAAGAACGTTATAACCAGTGCCAGAATATCAATTGCGGTGCCACGTTCGTCAGTCATGAAACGTTTGTCCGTTGGGTAGCTAAGCCCACTTTAGTTGAGTTTGCTCCACCACACCCTGAAAAGGGGCAGCAGACGGTCATGTGCTTTGATAGCCCTTAAAATCATTAGCCTCTGTTAGCAAGGGGCTATATTTTTATCTTCCTGCCACTGACAAAGAAAATTTTTTTTGCGTCGCCACTTCATCGCCATTTTGTCGCCACTTTTCATTTTTACGGTTTAATCTTTGTGCTGAACAATAATTATTCATAAAAGATGTTTTTTTATTCACTGAAAATATTTTAAAAAAATAGAAAAGTCAGGCTGTAGAAGGGGATAAGAAGCGGGGTAAATGATATTGGATAAATAACCAGTGGTGCCGAGGTGCTGCCAATCTGCTGCCAATTCTGAATTTTCGTGCACTAAAAACCAGAGAAAAAAGCCACCTTGCGGTGGCCTTTTTTATTCCCGAACTCACTGTTTTATCAGTGGTTTTTAATTTGGTGCCCAGGGCGGGACTTGAACCCGCACAGCCTTACAGCCGAGGGATTTTAAAATCGTTGTTTTTTTATTTAAAATCAATTGATTACAAGTTTTTCACCTAATATGGGCTATTATTTTCACCCTTTTAAATCAGCTTGTTAGGCGATCATTTTGTTGAATATTAGGAATAAAAAAGCCCTGATTTGGCACAAGATACTTTAAGTAACTTCTACATATTCTTCTGCCCTCCCACAACCGGAACAACTTCAATTTTTCGATCATACCGTGCAGTTTGGGTTATGTTTTTGTGGCCCGATATTACTTGTTTCTCTGCCAGCGTACCTTCCAAATCAGAAATACCTTTCGCCTTTAAATCATGAAAAGTGAAGTTAAAATCTAAATTAGGGAATTCATCTTTTGCCATTTGTCTAGCCTTTCTCCAGCGACTGTTAAAACCGTCACGGGTATATTTATGACCATTGGTCTGACAAATCACATAAATACTGACAACACCGGGTTCGGTAATTAATGTGTCACTCATTTTGATGATATTTTCTAAGCGTTTTGTCCAGGCTTTAATTTGTTGTTTTCCGGTTTTCCCCTGACGAATAAATATACCTTTTTCCATTAGTTGAGAACGGGTTAATGTCAGAACGTCCGCTTGCCGGGCACAGCATAAATAGGCTAACTCCATTGCGACTTTAACCACCGTCGGTGATACCGAATAAAGTGCTGCATATTCTGCATCGGTAATATACCGTTCTCGCGCTTTTTCTTTGTATTGCTTCACACCTTTACAGGGATTACTTTTCACGATCCCACGCTCATAACCCCATTTATAGACACGGGAAAAGAACGTTTTTTCTCGGTTTGCCTGCGTTCTGCTGCTTAAGCCACGTTTATCCATGTATTTCCTGATATGCTCAGGTTTGACATTATCTGGTGACATTTTTCCAAAGACTGGAGTCAGCTTGTTGGCATATTTCCGGTAGTCTTTTTTGGTATCAAGGGCCAGATCCTTAAAATCAGCAGAGGCCAGAAATTGTTTGATTAAGTTAGACACTGAATTTTCCTCTCGTGACATGTCACAAAGAATTTTTTCGTACTCAGCCCAGATAATTGAAAGGGGAGCATCCAGTGGGCAGAGAGAGATAGAGCCCCCTCTTGCCGGATGAAATTCATATTTGGTTTTTCCCCGATAAACACGCTTGGGTAAACGTTTATCGGCGGCATTTTTTCTTGTTCTGGCCACAATCACATGTTCTCGAAATCAGGTTCTTCGACAGCATGGGAACGGCGTACAACAGCTATCGGGTTATTAAAATGCGTCCAGGTTGTTCTGGGTTTACCATCTTGGCGCGTAATAAAGAAAATGCCATGTTTAGCGAGGGATTGGCATTGCTTGGAGGGGTGTTCATATCCCGTCAATTCTTCCATTTCTTTATCGGTGATAATGTCACTATTTATGGAACCCTCTTTTTTCTCGATGGTAATGTCGCGATTTATTTTCATGGTCTTGGTCTTGTCTCATCATCGATATAATAATCCGATCAGCGGTGTCGCAGGCGCGTATAATATCCGCCTGATCACAGGGCGTATTTTTGACACTGGCGGCTAATCGTCCCAGTTTGATATCGAAGTCAGTTAATAGTTGTTGTCCCGGTTGCCAGAGTTGCATGATGGTGCTCCATTTGGTGGATGTACCATCATGCTAGTGATTACGTGGCTGAATTTCTGATTATGCTTAATCAGGTTTACGGGTGAGGAATGAACTATCGACCTCCGCCTTTTGACTGTTGTTAGCCTGCTCGATTTTTACTTCGGGCGGGAAGTCGTAGAAGATGGCACAGCGGCGGTCAGCAATGATCTGGCCGCTTGTACCATCGGGCAGAGTGATCGTGACTGGCTGGTAACGTTTATGTTGATGTTTAAGCATGGGTCTGGCCTCTTTTACTTTATTGGTCTGGGTATTTTTATGATGTACACACTCTCAATGCACTTGACCGTGACGAGAGCCAGAGTTGAGTTGGCTCATTAAAGCGTTTTTCAATTGCTCCAATGTGGCTTTTTCCTTTGGCTCAAGATAGTCAGTTCTGATTGACGACCAAGTCACTTCGCACTGGTTAATTTCTTCGTTATAAAAAATGCTGATTTCAATTTTTGCTGCCATGATGTATTCCTCCATGCCCGGATCACCGGGCATAAACTGATTGTTAACGAACCTGCAAACTTCTTTCCCCAATTTCGATATGCGCACCCGGTATAGTGTCGCCGCGTTCAATTGCCTCTTTGATGGCTTTTTTATCCGGGGCAGTAATGGTCTGAACATCCACTAATTCATCAGGCAATAACATTTCGTTATCGATAATGACTCTGGCAACGCCCTGACGCGCACTAAAGGTGTTTTTCGTGGTTTTCAGGCTGTTCAGGTCTGCTTTTAGTAAGCAATCCAGCACATATTTTTTCAGGTGTTTGATTTGACCTTCAAAGGACTTTTTGCGCTCAACCAGTCGCTTGGCTTCATCGTCCAGTGTTCTGGCCTGTCCTTCAAGGTTACGAACATGGATCATGACCGCATCCAGTTTGTCACTCAAAGCACCTTCTAACCCTTCGAGCGTATCGGCGATAGCTTCCGGTGAAAATTCACCGGTGGTGATCAGTTTTTGCAGTTGGTCATAATCGGCGGCTAATGCAATTGCGGTGGTCATGGGTTTGCCTCTTCAAGTTTGGTTACGCACTCTTTTTCGATTTCAGTTAAACGACGTAATCGACCTGACAGATAACGTTCATACTCTTTGTCGCCTGTCGATTTTGCGTTATTCAGATGTACTGTAATTTCGCGGGTCAGCGTGGATGCAATCCCTCGCAGCTCATTCTTGGTCACTGCCGATTTCATGGTTTCGGTATTACGTGCAAATTTCTCGTCCAGCTCTTTACGTAAGCGGGTGAGATCTTCGGCTTTGTCACTGGCCGCTTTGATGCCAAATTCAATTTTGTTTTCCGCCAGATATTCAGGGTTATCGTACATTCCCATAAAGACATCGGCACTGAATCCCAGCATAGATAAGGCTTTTTTAATGGCATCTGTCAGGGATTTTTTAAGTACTTCGCCATCCGTTTTGATGCCGTTTTTAGATTTATAGCGGTAAGGTGTTGCACCGTAACTTTCGATCTCACCACGGGTGCCGTCCCCAAGCGGATACCACAATAAGATCTTGAGAGAGTGGTTTTGTTCAAATATTAAAGTGCCATCACCATCACGTAGTAAACGAAAACCCGTTTGCTTGTTATTGGCGTCATAAACAGGTTCAGTCATTGGAGCACCGTCCAGCATTTTGTCTTCCAGAACCTGATATCCCCAACTACCACCTGCTGGGCCAAATTGTTCAGTGGCACGCATAAACATATAATTGCTGTTGATGCTGGTGCCGCTATATCCCATACCATCCAGTGGCTTAGTAAAACGCGGATCGGTACGCTGAACGGCTTTCCAGATGCGAAGATTGGCCTGCTGTTCATTACCCTGCTTCTTGATAGCTTCTTCCAACAAATCGGCCCGGTGTTGGAAATTATCATTACTGGTGTTCTGGTCATTGACTGGAGGCAATAGAGTGCCTTCATCATTTGCTGCCGTTTTTGGTACGGCTTTGTTAGTTGTCGGTACGGTTTCCGCTATTACTGGTATGCTTGTATCCATTTCTGGCCCGATTTCTTCGGGTTCTGGTACTATTTCCTCTTTGGCTGGTTTGGCTTTTCTCGTTCTGCGGGGTTTGGCTTCTTTAACTTCAGGGACGGCCTGCTGAGTCTCAGGTTCACCGGCAGAGTCATTTGTGACGGTAGTTTCTGGTGTTGGCACAGGTTTGTCTGTGGTATCGGGTAATTCATCGGAAGAAGCAGTATCACCCAACGCATGGCTGATAAATGCCTTCATTGCGATTGTATCGGTCAGGAACTCAGGACGTTGCTTACCTGCACGTACTACCCGAAAGATATCTTCACGCGGGATAGACAGGGCATCGGTTCTGATGCGAAATTGCGTAGACCAACGACGCCATGTCTCATCACTATCAGTCATCAGTTTTTTCGCTGCAACCATTTCCTGTGACATAATCTCCCAGCAGTCAAAATCACCATCCAGTAAGGCCATGGCAATTTCTAAGTCCAGTGTGGCGTAGCTATGATTAAATTCGCGTTTTTGATATGACTCTGACAGCCACTGTTCCCCGAACTGGGTCACTTGTTCTGGCTCAACATATTCTGCGGATGAAAAGTGTTCCTGGGTGACCAGGGCAATTTTTTGTGTCTGTGCGGCATTCATCAATGATGTTTTTATGATGCCACCTAACCCGTAGGCGATATTGCGCAGTTTGGGTTGATCTGTTCCTTGATGAATAAACTTAGTTGCATCAGTCATCTGTCCATTTGTCAGCTCAGTGGTATTGAATAACAAAATGGCTGCAACACGAACAATAGTGGCAACTTTGCCAAAATTGGCGAGATCATGTCGGGTATCGTGTTCAATGGTTTTGGTTTTCCACGTTGTGCCATCAAATTCATATTCAGCAGCAAACCGCTCATCAAATTTACCCACAGGTGGACGAGGCGAACCGACTTGGTCTTCACAAATAATGGGTGCATCGGTATTAAATTTATCCATATCATCAGGATGCACTTCACCTAATTTTACGATGGCCATGGCTTTAGCCATTTTGACTGAATTAGCCTCAAGCGCGATAGCTAAAGAGATAGCGCCATCCTTTTGAGCCTCCGGGGTAGGCTCAAATACACAAATATAAACTTTCATTGGTCTTGCCTCTTGTTAGTTGCCTGTTTTGGCCAGTTTGATTGCTCTTCGGATGCCAGCTTTGGGCAGCCTGACGGTGGAATAAAGCGCCTTCACCGGGTTCGAATAAACCATGCCCGTAGTTGGGTAGTATTCCACCCGCCGTTTCCCGCCAAGAAGGGAGATATGGGTTACTCCTCCCACGAAATCGCTGTTGTTTTCATGTTCAACAGCGGTTAAGCCAGCGTCCAGAATCATTTCAATAACATCATTGATGTTTTGCATCATTCCTCCGGGGCTAATAAGGCAGTTCCATATCGGCAGCGGGGACAGGTTTACCTTCGATGCATAAGAGTGACTGGATATGGTCTTCAATCCGGTTTACTTCCAATTGCGCACTGGCCAGCACCTTTTCTTTTTCAGCCTTGAGTGCGTTGATCTGCGCATGGATGAGATCAGATTTATTGATAGAGGGAAGGGTAATTTCCACATCCTGCTGGTGGATTAACGCCCCCCAATAAGTTGTGTTAGCAGGCGCGCAAGTGAGGGTGTTGAATTCAACCTGTTTATCAAAACCTTCTTTGGCATAGATGTAGAGGGTGACATTCAGTGTGTTAGGTTGTGCTTTCATAGCAACTCCTATATATTATTGTGGATCGATGAGTAATCATTGGTCTTGCCTCTTTTGGCGGATTGGTCTCCGCCTCAAGAACTCCCGGTAGCTTTGGTCGGCGATCCGGGGTAAAAGAGCCCACTTCGGTGGGTTTTTTTACGTCTGTAATAAGTTGCCCGTCTTTCCGGGCTGTCAGCCTTTCGGCGCTTCCTTCACTCCCACAGTCAAGGAGCTATGCTGGTTACGCTGTCCAGCGTCGCTTTACCCTGGTCAAGGCTGACGACCGGTTTAGTTGCCTCTTCAAGCATCACTCTACGGTGATTGGTCTCTTGCTAACGGCATCCCCTGGTGTTGGGATAAAAGCCAGTTGTTATCAAGTGGTAATCGTGGCAGGTCGTAATGAGCGCTGCGGTTCTCCTCCTTCATAACAACTGAAACTGTAAATTCGATTTTGAACATTTAACCTAAACGGCTGCTGTGCCGTGTTGTCTGAGCAAATCATCTACCTCTTCTTACGCCGGTAGCGGCTACTTCGTGGGCGTCCTGCCTGTTTGCTGATGGAATGAAGTTTAGTAATTAATAAACTAAAAGTAAAGTAAAAATTAAACAATGCAGGATTGCTGACCAGTATTTAAATATTAACTATTTGATTTTTAAAATTTATATTTTTATTGTTGGAATGTAGGGAGAGGGCTGGGTTTAGTTTTGTAAAGTAAAATTTTAGGTAGGTTTATTTGTAGATAGCTGGACACATACTTGATATGGCTATCTATTTGGCTAATTAATTATGAGTAGAGATATTTAGAAATAACATTATCTGAGTTAATAATTATTAAATTGATAAATAAGGAAAAAATCATAAAATGACTCTTTCCTATACTTTCTTTTGCTTTTTTTTATGTAATAATTCTTCTAGTAAATTATCGTAGTGCTGTTTTTTCTCCTCAAGATTTTTTATCAGAGCAGTAGCTTCACTTTCTGGTAGTTCTTCAAACAATTCCAATAGAATTTTTTGTCTAGGTGTTAATGTAACTTGTAGAGGATCTATTAAATCTGCATCGTTCGCACCAGCGTCCAGATAGCCTTCTGGCATGTGATAGTCCTTTTCTAGTCGTCTCGCCGCCTTTTCACCAAAAGATGCCTTACCATTCATGAGCTGTGATAAATAACTCTTCTCTTTTTCAGGAAGAGTTTTGTCGGAAAACCAATTTCTTAGACGTTGTTGCCTGATATTTTTAATACTCATTTTCTTTCTAAAGCTCCATATATATGGGGATTGAACTGCTTTTGTAGCATCTAGATTGTGATTAGTAATCACTAAACAAGCAAATACTTGACAAATGTTTAGTGTTTATTAAACTCTTGTCATTTCCAACGAAGAGGTATCTATGAAACTCAATGATTACATTTCTACTTTGAAACGTGGTGAAGCTAAACGCCTTGCCGAGAAACTTGGCGTATCCAGTTCTTATTTGTCTCAAATGGCGCATGGGCATGCTCCAGTTCCTCCTGCTAGATGTTTTGATATTGAAAAGGCCACTGATGGAAAAGTAACAAGGCAAGATCTTCGTCCCCATGATTGGCAAAAAATATGGCCTGAAATGAATATAACTGAGGTATCAGCCGAAATCTGATTTTTAATAATCAACATTAAATTGCGACAGGAGACGAAAATCGTGGAGCAAAGCATCAGTACGCTCAAAGCTGAAGTTGAGGCTTGGGCCATGGAGAGAGGTCAGGAGCATGTAGCCATTGAAGTCAGTCGTATGTATTTCCTGCTGTATCGCGGTGGTTCTCAATCCCGGTTACACCGGATTGAAGACGCATTAGGAAATGCGGACTGGAAAGCAATCAATAATAACCGCCAACAGATCTTCCGGTGGTTACGCAGCGATTCGACTGCGGCACAACGCAAGATCACGGAACTGTTGCCAGCGATAGAAGCAGCATTACCCGCAGAACGACGGGCAAGGATAACGAGTGATGACCGGTTAAATTATCTCGCCTCAATTGCAATTAGAGAATTTGCCGCTGCCATTAGTGAAACCCTGTTAGGAGGACGTGACATGTCACACCGAATAGCGATAGCCATATCCGCGTTAAATGCCATTGAACCGCGTCTGACCAACGTGCATTAACGAGAGGCAAGACCAATGATGAAACCCATCGATAAGATCACTTATCGCAATGGCTTTCGCCGGAACGATAAGCCTGCCACTTTTGACGAAGTGTCAGAAATTTATGAAAGCCGTAAGGAAGCGGCGCTGACTGACTGGGAGCAGCACCAAAAGCAGAAGGTCAAATCGCAGAGCCAAGATGAGTAAGGGCGTGATATGAGTTTGTTATTGTTAAAAAGTCGCCCACTGGTGGTTATTCCTGAGTTGGCTACGCGCCTGGGACTGAACGAGGCCATTATCTTGCAGCAGATCCAATACTGGCTGACGGAGACGTCATCCGGTGTTGAGGTCTATGGTTGCCGCTGGATTTATAACTCAGTTGAGAAATGGCAGGAGCAGTTTCCGTTTTTATCGGTATCCACCATCAAACGGGCGCTGGGGAATTTGAAGAAACTGGGCGTGTTGAGGATTGAGCAGATTAATAAATCCAGCCACGATCGGACCAATTATTACGCCATCAATTATGACCATCCATTGTTGGCCGATAAGGTCAAAATGACATCCTCGAACGGCGCAAATGAAGACATTCGAGCGGGTCAGAATGACCTTATCGACAAGGGCAATTTGAAACACTCCAACGGGTCAGAATGCGCCATTCTGAATGGGTCAAATTGGTCTGATCTTACAGAGACTACAACAGAGATTACTACAGAGAGTACAACAGAATCTTGTCAGGTTCTCGCCGAACCCGACGACCCCGCCCGGCAAGTTCTGGTTTATTTCAATCAGATCACGGATTCGAACTACCGCAATGGTAAAACCACGATGGGGTATATCCGTGCGCGGTTGGGAGAGGGTTATTCGGTGGAGGACCTGATGTTGATCACTGACTACCTGACCACCAAATGGCGGGATGATGGCAAGATGCGGGATTATTTACGTCCGAAAACCCTGTTTGGCCCGGAGAACTGTACGGAATATTTCGACAAGGCGTGTAAGTGGGACAAAGCAGGACGACCTGCCTGTGTTAACGGGCGCTGGCTAAAAGCCGGCGAAACGGCCATCACTATTGATACCGTTGAGCGTGATGCCACGTTCCGATTGTTGTTTTCAACCGGCTGGACACCCACAAACCGTATTCAGGAATTGGCACAACAACTGGCTCGTAAAGCCGGAATAGGGCGGATGAGTGAAGTCCCGGCATTAGCCGCTTGGCGCGGGATCTGGAAACAGGCCGCCGAACAAGCGGCGAAAGAGTAACACACTGACCAATAGTAAAACGCTTTCTGACCAAAAGCGGAAAAATCCAAAACGAGGCAAGACCCCATGAGCAACGAAAATGATGTCAACAAATTGATCCTTGATCGGCGTGATATTACTGATGATGGCTGCGACCACTCAGCCAGCTTTATCGATAATCTGAATCAGGCTGCACGGGCACGCAGTCGTCAGCCCTTCCAACCCAAACCGGAGTTACCTCAGGTTTCCCAGCCTGTAATGATATCTGAACCCCGTATCAGTATCGGTAAGCGTATCCACTATGGGCAGGCTATTGTCAGGGGAATTTATGAGTTATCCAGTCTTGGCAGAACGCCGGAAAGTATTGCTGTTTTGCTGAGAATGCCCCTCGATGCGGTTCAGCGTACTTTGGTATGCGATACGCCGAAGAAAAAGCGGATCTACAAACAGGTCATGGCTGCACCGAGACCGACTGAAAAAGCGATCATTAAACGTCTTTCGGCAGAGTCCAAGGAACAGCCATGAGCAGGCCGTCTGATTATTTGCCTGCGGGGTTGCCTCACAACCGGGGATTATGGCCACAAGAATACCGTGAGCTGGAACATCTGGATTTAAGGGCCAGTCGGTTAATCAAACAGCTCAAACTGAGGAAGATAAATCGAGCCACCATTTTTAGAGAAATTGAACAGACCTCCGACAAATACCAAGCATTTTTTAAAACACGCCTGAATTACTGGCGTGGCGCAATGAGACTCCAAACAAAGGAACAACGATGTTAAATGTCATAAACCAAAAGTGCTTGCCAGTGATCGCAGGTGTTGAAATTACCACTGATGCAGAAGGACGCTTCAATTTGAATGCGTTGCATAAGGCGAGTGGCGCTGGCGCCAATAAAGCACCTGCACAGTGGCTGAGAACTCAGTCAGCTAAAGAATTAGTGCAGGAACTAATTGATATGCAGAAATGCACATCGCCTGTAAATGCGGTTAAAAGCGGAGAAAACCGAGGTACTTTCGCTCATGAACTGCTGGCTGTTTCCTATGCGGGATGGATAAGTCCGACATTTCAGCTGCAGGTTAACCAGACCTTTATCGACTACCGTTCTGGCAGGTTGGTAACACTGCAATCCACTTTACCCAATGCCAAACAACTGGCGTTGATGGTCATTCAGGCCGAAGAAGAAAAAGAGCGCCTTTCACTGGCTGTGAATCAGTTAGAGCACCAGATTTTTGAGGATGCTCCGAAGGTCGGGTTTCATGACCAAGTATCAGCTTCACACGGTGCGCTCAGTATGGCGCAGGCTGCTAAGATTTTGGGGACGGGCAGAACCCGGCTGTTCGCGTTTCTACGACAAATCGGCTGGATCACCCGCCGCAATGAACCGTATCAGGAGAAAATACAGTCGGGACTGATGGATGTGAAATTAGGCAGCTGGGAACATCCAGAACGCGGCATTCAGGAATGCGTGACGTCACTGATTACGGGCAAGGGATTAACCCAATTACAACGACTGTGGGCACTGAGAAATCAGGCTAACTGAGAGAGGCAAGACCAATGAAACAATCAAACAGCTTTTTGCATTATCTGAAAGAAGAAGTGATCGGCTACTGGCAAATCCTCATTGATGAAGATTTCCGGCTCTATATGCTTGCTTTGTTCTTGCTCCTGACCTTTCCGGTTTCATTGCCAGTGATGGCGTTGATCCGATTTGTGTACAACTGTCTGGGGGAATAACAATGGAAAATAAGCAATTAATGGCATTCACGGCTGAAATCGAATTGACCGGATTTATTCTCTATGGCAACTGTGATTTTCGGGCTAGCGGGCGCATTTATTGTGATGTTCATCAGCGCTGGTTTGATGGCGCTGAAATCATTACGTCACCTGTTCAGAATATTCGTTCCTTTAATTCTGATGGATTTATCCGCACCCACAATTCGGTTTACAAGCTCAGGACACCCAACCATGGCTAAATCCCCCGGAGAACGTAAAGCCGCCCAACGTAAACGCCAGCAGGAAGCTGGCGTGACCAAAATAGAGTTGCTGGTGGATACCCAAGAATTGGAGATGTTAAAACGCAATTGTGTATTGCGTAGGCCGGGCAGGGAGCCTTATGAGATCAATGAATATCTCACCATGCTCATTCGAATGGATGATCGTTTATTAAAAAAACAGCTCGCCAAACTACAGCAGCAATGCTGTGAAAAATGCGGCGAATCTTTACCGGTGACGGAATGCTGTTTTTTAGGTGAGGCCGCGTGTTGGAATACATTGGGTTGGCATAAACTGAAACTAGCGTTATAACGAGTTATTTATGGCGCATGATCGTGTTTAAATTGTGATTAATGTGCATATGTATTGGAAGTATAGTGTTCAGTATAGGAGGAGTTATGGGACAGTATCGGCAGACAATTACCAATATTAGGCGAATGCCTTATGATGTATTGATGCAAAAAACCGTTGCATTGTGCTTTCATCAGGAGAAGCGATTTCATTATTTTTTAGATTTACCAAACAACCGTGCATTTGGAGTCAGGCTCAATATTGTAGGGCACACAGCCTCCTCAATGTCGGGGGAAGTATTATTTTCGGGAGCGTGTTCGAATAATTATAATCCTGGAATGAATTGGCGTGATTTTTGCGAAACGATCACAGCATTATTAACCGATTTTAAGAAAAAAGGAGAAAATATTCAAAGTGTTAGGATAGTTGGCTGTAACTCTGGATCAAGTAAACTTGCTCAAAGATTAGCTAATCATCTTGATATGCCAGTAAAAGGTTCGTTAGGAGGAACGAGAATGCTTTCAACGATGGAGTACCGTCGAGAGTATAATGTAAACCGTTATTTTATTGATAAAATTGGTGATCGTAGTGGTTATTCCCAACAAGAGAAGGACAGGCAGCGGTGGCATGATCCTTATTATGGGTTTTATAAGTGGTATTACCCAGATATAGATGCCATATTTAATGAGTTCGCTGATGAACGAAACAAAAAATAGTCGGTAGCATAATGGATTGTAACCCGCTAAAATCACACCATCGGCCTGAACATCCGAACCTAAACTTACGCTGCTGTGCCATTACCTTAAGGGAACCAGAATGGCGCAGCATAGTTTTATCAAAATTTCCGACGACACCTTACGGCCTGCTACTCCAGCCGCCAGAGAATATTTGCATTCGAAAATCAAATGCGGCGATGTGCTGTATGCTGATTTTAAGAAAGCCCGTAATCCCCGTTTCCACCGCAAATACTTTGCCCTGCTGAATCTCGGTTTTGAATACTGGGAACCCATCGGCGGCACGATTTCCCCCGAAGAAAAAAACATTGTGCGTGGCTACGTACAATTTCTGGCTCACTTCGCGGGCAGTGAAGATGCTTTACAATCTGCCGCTGATGAATACCTTACGGGGTTATCCAAAAATCGCGCTTACAATATTACGGCCACTAAATCCTTTGATGCGTTCCGTCGCTGGGTGACGGTAGAGTCCGGTCACTATGACACCTATGAAATGCCGGATGGCAGTCTGTACCGTGAACCCCGTTCCGTCAGCTTCGCCAAAATGGATGAGCTGGAATTTCAGGCGCTCTATCAATCCACCCTAAACGTACTGTGGAACTTCATCTTGTATCGCAACTTCCCGACCAGAGACGCTGCTGAAAATGCGGCGGCTCAGTTGTTTGATTTTGCGTAAAGGAGAGGCAAGACCAATGACCAACAGTGAAAAACAGTGGCTGTCAGATGTCGCCTCGCTCGGCTGTATTGCCTGCCGGAATTTGGGGCTGGGTCCATCTCCGGCTGAAATTCACCATGTAAGAGCTGGGCAGGGAATGGCACAACGCGCCGATCACTTCAGCGCTCTTCCGTTATGCCCTCGCCATCATCGGGCGTGTTATCCCACGGGTTTTCATGCTGCACCAAAGAGTTGGCAGGTGGCTCATGGAACAGAAATTGAATTATTAGCGCAGGTTAAAAGGGAAGTGAAAGAGGTACGGTTATGTCGGGTTTGAGATTTTCAACGGATGGGTTGGAATTAACGCTATCACAGGCGATCTGGTTACAGGAATGGTTAGCAAAATTTGGTGCGTGGATTTACTCCGGCAGGTTGGATAAACGTCAAAGTAGCGTGATTGCGGAATTTATGGCACGAGTAGAGCCTCGAGATTATCCAGAACGCCCGATATGCAATGACGACGAAGGTATGCTAATCGCCAGAGTGGTTGATCATATCTACCATCTGGACCGGGTAGCCTTTGCCATATTGTTAAGCCGATATGTCTTTAATCGTTCAGATAGAGCCATTTCTCGTTATTACCATGCCATCATTAAACCAAGAAAAATGGTACGCCGTAGCGGTCAACTGGTTTTTCGAAAACCTTCACTATCAACCTGCCGCCGTGAGGTTGAAGAGATATTAAAGTCCACCGAATATTTACTTTATCAACCGTTGCAAGATGCCTTTTCGTGTCGGGAACAGGAAAGAAAAACAAAAATCTTGTCACGAACGTGTTGACATCCTTGAGCCAATGAGCCACTATTTCAGTATATGTTGCGCTATTTGTAACCGTGACAAACAAGCCTCGCCAAGCGCGAGGTTTTTTTATACCTGAAATAAACATAAGGCTTGCTGTTGTGCTTGGTCAGAGTTACATGTGTGTTCACGCCGACTAACTGACCAAAAGGTTAACATTATCATGCTAAAACATGAAGATATGACAACAACAGCCGCCTGTGTATTAGAAACCCTTCCCCATGATAGTTGGGTAAATGTTTCGGATGTTTACAAATTAACGGGACTCACTGAACCCCGTTGCCAATTATTATTAACGCAATTTCGTCTGGCTGGATTAATGGAAAGCCGGAACGATGATACGTTTTTCAGGCGTTGCCCTTGATGGGGCAATGTTTTACGCGGTGAAGGAAAGGTGGGTAGCATTGTACCTGCCTTTTATGCCGTGGCTTTCCAGAGAGCCAGTCAGCGTCGATAGATGGAATATATTGTGAATTTAAGTGGTATCACATTAATTAACGACGACTCTCTGAAATTTATCAAAACCCTGCCGGATAACTGCATAGACCTGATCGCCACTGACCCGCCGTACTTTCGCGTAAAAGATTGTAGCTGGGATAATCAGTGGGCCGATGCGACGGCTTACCTTGCGTGGCTGGATGAACTGCTGGCTGAATTCTGGCGGGTACTGAAACCCAACGGTAGCCTGTATATGTTCTGTGGTTCGCGTCTGGCCTCTGATACCGAGCTGCTGGTACGTGAACGATTTAACGTGTTGAACCATATCATTTGGGCGAAGCCTTCTGGCCCATGGCGCAGGCAGAACAAAGAAAGCCTGAGAATGTATTTCCCGGCTACAGAACGCATCATTTTTGCCGAGCATTATCAAGGGCCTTATCATCCCAAAGGCGATGGCTATTTCAAGCAATGCCGCGAACTGAAACAGTCGGTATTTAAACCACTCATCGATTATTTTCGTGATGCCCGGAAAACGTTAGGTATCACGGCAAAAGACATTCACAAGGCCACTGGAAAGCAGATGGCCAGTCACTGGTTCAGCGATAGCCAATGGCAGTTACCCAATGAAGTCGATTATCAAAAACTGCAGGTGTTATTTGATCGTATCGCTAACGAAAAGCACCAGTGTGGCGAATTGAACAAGCCCTATGATGAACTAGTGGGATCTCACCTGACGTTATCGCGACAATATGAAGAGCTGCGTCAGGAATACGGTTTAATGCGCCGTTCGTTCACCGTCACCGCCGCCGTGCCTTATACCGATGTCTGGCAATTTGCGCCCGTCCAATATTATCCGGGCAAACATCCCTGCGAAAAACCCGCTGACCTGATGGCACATATTATCCAGTCCAGCAGCCGGGAAGGGGATCTGGTGGCCGATTTCTTTATGGGTTCCGGTGCGACATTGAAAGCAGCGTTGAAACTCAATCGTCGGGTTTTGGGCGTTGAGCTTGAAGAAGAACGGTTTAAGCAGACAGAACAAGAGATCAGCGAGTTATGTTCTACCAGTAGTAAATTATGAGTTTACAACTCACTGAATGATGTACTCGATAAATAGACAAGTTTTGTAACAGGTAGCCGCATTTTAGTGTGTATTGGTTCTGTTACAGGGTATTCAATTGAGATAAAAATCTGCCCTAAGTAGTATTAGCTGTCTATTTGGCACGGGATGAAATTACCTTTATTAATTAACAATTAAGTGAGGTGTTTATGTCTAAAGTTAATAAGCCAGAAAATCTGAACGCTGAAAAGCAATGCAAAATTATTCCCGCACAATATAAGATTGATACAGTCACTGCGCCTGTTGGCTCTTGTCCATGGGCGATGATTCAAGTGTATTTGGGGAATAAATTACACCGCAGTGATTGGGATGCACCGGGTGAACACATGCGCCTGACATCTCATGAGCCTGTTTATATCGAAAAGAGCAATAAACACGGCGAGTGGTTCCCGTGGCAACCGACACCTGATGATCTGATGGCGTGTGACTGGCATCTGATGAAATCCAGCTCAAAACCACAACCGACAGATTGTATGCTGAGCTTTAATCTTGTCGTCGGTACGGGATCTTTTTCTAACCAAGATCAGATGTGGGGATATCTTGCTGATGCAGAGTTTGAACCTGCCGGTGAACATCTTGGCCCATTTGGTACGCTGAGTGGCCTTCAGAATAAAACCGCTATCACAACATTTGCTTTTCTCGTCTGGGATGGGTTACACCAGAAAATCTTTATCCGGGTCTCTTCCGATAACAATCAAACTGGTTATCAGAAGTTGGTGGATTTATTTAAGCAAAACCTCACGATAACAGTGGATGGTACACCTTATCAATTGGGTAGCAGTACCGACAGCCACTTATATGGTAAGCACGAATACGAATTTATCGGTGAGTACGGTAATGACGATGCCAAAAAATTAGGTAGCCTGTTGCAACAACAAAATGATGGCGATTCACTGCCTTATTGTTTCATATGGAAATAATCTAATCAAAACTACATTCTGATTGTTAGGCTGCGCTTCGGTGTAGCCTTTTTTATCACCTATTTCCGTTTTTTCTCCCTTATTTGAGGGACGAAAACAAGAAGTGGCTATCTGTTTATTAACCCAATCTGCCACTGCAATTATTCACTACAACTCTCAGGGGCGAACCTATTTCACCCCCATGGATGCCCATTGTTCTAATGGGGTGGAATATGAAGATGAAAGAAAATCCTGATATCTGGGTACACCTCGGAGACTGGCTCATCTCGATAAGAGAGCAAGGCATCGGAGCAACCCTCGCTGGAACGATGGCATTTCTTCGCGGTCGCTATCACGGTGGCGGCTGGTTAAAGGTGTCAATCGATGCCTTTATGTGTGCCATGTTCGCCTGGTTCATTCGTGACGTATTAAATCTATTTGGTCTGAATCCTGACTTGGCCTACATCGGTAGTGTGGTGATTGGCTACTTGGGTACGGACTTTATTGGTCAATTACTGCGTAAAGCGGCAGAGAAGAGAACGGGAGCATCCTCTGATGGAAATCAGCACTAAAGGTCTGGAGTGCATCAAGCAGTTTGAAGGTCTGAAACTGAAAGCCTATCCCGACCCCGCAACGGGTGGTATCCCGTGGACCATTGGCTATGGTCATACAAAAGGGGTTAAAAAGGGCGATGTGATCACAGAACAGCAGGCTGAAGTATTTCTGCATGATGATCTCCAACCTATATATGTCACCTTAAGGCAATTGGTTAGAGTGCCGTTGAATCAAGGTCAGTTCGATGCACTGTGCTCGTTTATCTTCAATTGTGGTAACGGTAATTTTTCAGGGTCCACTTTATTGCGGAAACTTAACCAAGGCGATTACATTGGTGCTGCGGCAGAATTCCCTCAATGGAATAAAGCGGCAGGTAAGGTCATGCGAGGGTTAGATAGTCGCAGGGCATCTGAACATCAGATGTTTTTATCATGAAACTCAATTTCACCAGCGGCACTGTTATCGCGTTGATTATTGCTTCATCAGCAGCCTTCTTATACCGCTCTGGATACAAGAAACAGCTCGGTATCAATAACGCCCAGATAACTGAAATTCAGCAACTGACCGATACCCTCAACTATCAAAACACGCACATTAACATGCTGCATGAGTTAGATACTAAACACACTCAGGAACTCGCTAATGCCAAGACTGAAATTGATACTCTTCGGGCTGATGTTGCCGCTGGTCGTCGTAAGTTGCGCATCCAAGCTACCTGTCCCGTGTCTGAAACCACTTCCTCCGGCAGCATGGGCGATGCAGGACCCCCACAACTTACCGAACCAGCTAAACAAGATTATTACGATTTCCTCCGAATGATGGCGGAGAACGAGCAGCAGACTAAGTACTTACAGAAATATATTGAATCACAAAAGGGATGATTATAAGTTAAAGGAACGTTCAGTAATATTAGAGGTCTACTATGTCCAGTGATGAACTACATAAAACCATAGAAAATTTAATGTATAACGCGTTTGTGAATAGAAAATGTGTTAATCCAGACTTCACAATGGAATCCGTAAATAGTCTCTTGAAAAAATCTGGTAATAGGGAGTTATCTGATGCTGAGATGCAGAACGAATTAAAGAAGAATAAGAATCTGACTATGTCCATAAGCAACGTTACTGGAAAAATTTCACTGGTAACATTGAAAGAAGCGGAAGAACATGTTTATCCAAATAACTCCATTTCCTCTGAAGATTTCCTTTGAGTAGTTACAGTAATAACTTTTCTATATAAGCCATCAGCCAAAAGCTGGTGGTTTTTTTAAGGGGTATGATAGGTTGTGGGGTAAATATGCTTGAGCACCAAATACCACCATAATATGTAGCATCGCTTCACCGACATCAAGCAGGACAGGCAATGGCACAAAAGAAATCCATGTTCACCGATGAACAAAAAGTTCTCTTTGATGCCTTAACGAAACTTCAGCAGAAATTCGTATTAGGCATCTTAAAAGGGCTGAATCAGGTAGATGCTTATAAACAGGCTGGTTATAAGGCAAAGACTGACGAATCAGCCAGAGCATCGTCCTCTGAAATCTTAACAAATCTTAACGTTAAAACCTTTCTCGATGCCATGAACCAAGAAGCAGTTTCTGAGGCGGTCATGAGCCGTCAGGAAGCATTAGAGCGGTTATCGGCAATGGGGCGTGTCTCTATTCACGATATCGCCGACTTCCGTAACAGTCAGATAGGTGAAGACGACGAGGGTAAGCCCGTCTTTCAGGCAACATGGCAATTCAAAGATTCAGCCTTACAGAACCCGGCAGCACTTAGCGCCGTTTCTGAACTGACCACCGGTAAAGATGGTATCAAATTAAAACTCCATGACCCGAAGTCTGCCATCAAGCAACTGGCGGAACTGCTCGGCTGGGAATCAGCGAAGAAAGTCGATTTAAGTTCTAGCGATGGCTCGATGACACCGAACTCAATCGACCTCAGTCACCTGACTTTTGAGCAGTTGCTGAAACTGAGAAAAAATCGTGAAAAATAGCCTTATTTAACATAATGGACATTATGCGAACCCTTAATACTTTTAAAAAAGTACTGAGGTTTGACCCTGAGTACCCGATCTCTATTCCACTAGCAACCCGACTAAAAACTCACACTCCAATAGCCCCAGTTAGCGAAATATGCATACATACAATCATACATTGAAAAAAATCTATCACATGGTAAACACTTATACAAGCACAAAGGTACAATTACATGAATGTTTACCTATAATGAGTCAATATAGGTTGACTAATAGAAAGGCGAACTCAATTATGACAACACCTAAACGCACAACTATGGCTATTGTTGCCGACAGAAAATTGAAGCTTGAACGACTAGCGATAGATGCCAGTCATGTGGCAGGAAAATCTATATCGTGGACAGACCTTGTTAACCACTTGATTGATAATTACGCAAAAGACGCAGCTAAGGACTTGATTCATGCTGTTAAACAACAGACTCAAAACTAACTGCAAAAATAGACCTAAGCGGCTGAAAGCCCGAAGATAACCTTAGGGAACCTCTCAAGACGTTCTTTTAAACTGAAAACTTGAATATTTTTGTGAGTTACATCAGGAATTAAAGGTATTTTTACATGCCGTACAACGTTTTTATATCAAATCAGATAGGTATTTAGAGGTTCCCCTTAGACTATCCTCGTAGGATTTTAACATGGAGTACGTAAACTTATGTATGATAACCCCCAAAAAAACGACGTTACAATGCCTCCTAACTTTCATATAGGTGATGTAGTAACTTTAAAATCCGACCCTAAAAAAATGACTGTTGTCAGTTGCGACGAAAATACAACAGACCGTAATGGATACAATTTACTTATTTGTCAATGGCTGGACCGCGATAACCGATTGCAAACCGCCGCCTTTACCTCTTGGGCATTAAAACATGCTCTCGACCTAGTTGAAACAGGGGAACTCAAAAACGGGCTAAAAGATCTGGGATTCGATGGATTTTAATAACTAATAAATAAAAGGATCGCATAATCGTGTTATGTGTAAATTTCTGGGCTACGGTGTTCATAATCCACAATTCAATATAACGGCATACCACATTATGCGAACCCATATATCTTTAACGCTTTACGTTAAAAGTTTCACGTAAGGATGTATATCGATACGTTCCTGACGGCACTAAAACAAAAAAATACCATTTTTATTTTCACACGGAAGATATTTTGAAACTAAAAGAAAAAGATTTGCAATTTGAAGATTTTGAAAATTTTTATCCAGCTAACGCAGCACATGATGATGCATATCTGGAAACCATACGCAGCAAAGCATCTCACTACGCATTTCCACATATTCATAATATTTTTACGCTCATAAGACGAGCCGCAAAAAATGGAGAATTCCAGATAGAATACAGTTCCACTTGCTGGAGTGGCCCAGGGTCGGATAACTATACTGAATATTTCCTTAAATGTGCTGGATATGAAACAGAACGTATTGGCGCATTTAACCATACAATAAAAATTTCATGGAAAGATAGGAAAAATATGTAGATGGAACGTTCGGGATAACTTGTCCACCACTTTTCTCAACTGCTTTTGCATTCCCCAAAATACTCAGCAATACCACTCAAAAGGCTTATTGTGTAAAGAACAGGCGTGAAAGATGCTCAGATTTAACGTAGAAAACACTTTCATTTATTAGAATAAAATAATGAAAAGCTTCTTCCGTGCAAACTGAATATTTCTTTTGTCTGCGACCCTCAAACTTTCGAATCGCAGAAAATCCGCTAAAAGACGGCTTTGCAGAGATGAGGGGGATCGCGCTCCCTGATGAAATCCCCCCCTTGTATCGGCGGATTAACAACGGTTATCCCAGTTACATTAGATGAACCGCCTTCTATGCCCTAAAGGGCATTCAATCCATTAAACGAACAACATTACGATAAAATAAACTCAAACTTCCCGAAGTTTATCAAGCCTTGAATCAAAAACGATTTTCTCTCGTCCATCTTCAACATGCTGGATTATCTGAAATTCCACTTCCTCATCGGAGAATTCTTCATACGCTGATTTATATTCAGGGTTTTTCATCCACTCAGCATGTAATTCTGCATGTGTTTTGAGTTTTTTCATATCCCCTCTTTTTTCTAAACACCAAAACAGCAATTTTAATCATTAAAAATGGAGATTTATCATTCCCTAAGCTTTACTTTCAAGTTCATCAACTGTCAATGATGCAAATACATCATCAATGCTATGTAATTGGCCGCAATCAGCTAGTGCAATAGATTCAGCCAAAATGGCCTTTAGACTCTGTAATTTGAGTGGTGCAGACTGATCATACTCTTCAGAAGAGATAAACTGAACTTTCATAAGTAAACCACCAAACGGTTCTTCGCGAGTGCCATACATCACCTATCATCTAAAATGGCTCAACTAGTTGATGCCACAAAAATAGCATCGGATTACCAGTAATCAAAATTCAATAAAACCATGCAAAAGGTTTATTGTGTACCGGAAATGCCATGCCATCAGGATCGTTACCGTTTAGTACCTTAGACAGAAGCTGTTTCACTTCCCGCCGTTCTGGTCTGGCCATCATCAGATTGCGATACCAAGACGGCGATTTATCAAACCATTTTTTACAACTGGCAAAATGCCTCCCTACCCGACGATAAGGTTTTAATCTTCCATTAGGAAGACGGTCACGACTCTGATTCTTCACAGACATAAAAATACCCTCTAAGTAATTAATTACCTAGAAAATATCGAGTTGCTCATATCCAATCATTTGTCTCATATTTATCCCCTATTCCTCACCAAATTATAACCGATATTTAGCCGGAAAAATCAATCACCCGATTTCTATTCGTGTATTCAGTGAAAAAGATGATCCGTTAAGATTCCACCTCCTCGCACCGCTGCGGGGGTGAATCTTAACGTTTCACCTTTTTCGCTTGCAAAATGATAACAATATCGGTTTTTGTCTGCTCTTTACTGCTACTGGCGAACCACGACGGCATAAAGGACAAGCCCGTATTTGCATCCGTATCTTTATTGTCCGCCAGTCCGCCAATTAAAATAATGTCGCCATCACTCACCGACACCGACGTCTGAATATTCCGTTTAATCAACGTCGGTGAGTTATCAACCCCCGTATGCGTTTTGGCAAAATTCGACAGCTCCTGACTGATCGTTAAATCAATCACATTCTGCCGCACTTCCGGCATGACGTTAAAAATGACCCCCGACGAACGGTATTCCACCGACTGAATAGGCCGGTCACCGGAAAAGCTGACATTGCCCAGCACCGGCACATCTTCCCCCACCGAAAATGACGCGGACGTGCCCGAACGTGCCCGAAGCGAAGGTGAACTGACCACGGTAAACCGCGAATCGGTATTAAACAGCTCCACTAACGCGTTAATGTTCCCCGCCGAAAACTTAATAAAGTTGTCCATACCGATACCGGCACCACTCCCGCCAATCTGGATAGAGAATCGTTGGCTTAACAATTTAGCCGCTAACGCCAGCCCCGACCCGTTACGCTCTGTCGTCTGCACCTGATAGACATAGCCGCCGACATAAACCTCTTCGGAAACAGTATCAATCGCCGGTAATACCTGCTCGATACGAGCAATATCGGCCTTCGTCCCGTAGAAAACCAATATATCCCCCGCTGAATTCAGGGCATGACGGCCCGACACGGGATCCGGCGCGGTCGTCCCGCCCACATAAGCCGATTTAGTCCCGCCCTGCCCGAAACGCCCCTGCACCACACTGGACAACACGGACGTTAAATACCCGACAGAACGATACTTCGGTTGGTAAACAAAGGTGTATTGCGGGGTCACCGGCTCAACGACTTTCAGCCGGTAAATGTAATCGACCCCCGATTTTGTCGCCACCCCAATCCCCATGTTATGCAGATAGCGGACAAAGAACGCCTTGGCATCAAGATCCGGCGTAATATGAAAGGACACCAGTCGGCTATCGGTGATCACCTCCGGTGAAATCATAAACGGCTTTTTAAACACCTGACTGTAAATAAAATTCACCGATTTGGGGATCGTGACCCCATCCAGTGAGAACGTCACGCCCTTGGCAAAAGCCCCATAAGGCAGGAAAAACAAGGCCAGCATCAAAACGTATCGGTTCATTTTGCCACCCCGCTGAAATAGGTCACCTTTTCCCCGTCAACAAAGCCGAACATCATCAGTCCCTTACCATGAAAATCATTTTTATTCACTAGTCGGATATCCCCCGCCGCATTCACCAACGCCACATACGCGTAATTATCGATAGTCAGGATCCCCGATATACGCCATTGCGCCGAAACGGGTTTGACCGTCTCCTTTTGCGCTTCATTTTTCGGGCTACTCAGCCTCGCTGAATGCCCCTCCGAGGAAGGCACCGCCTCGCGCTGGTTATCAGAGGCAACCGGCTTGTCGTTATCATATTGCGTCCAGAACGCATAGAGTAAATAGCCACTGACCCCCGCCAATATCAGAAACCCAACGATAAAGACCCATAAGCGGGCCTGACTGAAAATATTCTGACGGTCATCTACCACAGACTCATTACCCTTGCCGCCATTGTAGGAATGGTAGAGCTTAAAAATGGGCTTATCGTATTTATTCTGGTAATACGTTGTCCGGTTCGATTTCGTGAGTCTGACACCGCTATACACATCGACCCGATACCGATTTCTGGCCCCCACCATGACCAGCTTTGTCATTTTGTACGAGGTTTCAATCCGGCCTTTAATTAACCGCGCTATCGTGTCAGGACTCTGATTCATCAGAACCAAATCACAACACAACCCCGTGACCGGATCAGTAAAATGACGATGTTCAGAAATGAAAGATTCATGTTCATACGTCAGGTCTTTATCTGATTTCCAGAACTTCCACGCTTCATCAATACAAATCAAATCACCGGGTTTACAGAAAGCCTCTTCACACGCATACCCTTCGACCTCCTTACGTTTATAAGGAAAAAAGCCCGCCTGTGTAACCTGCTCATCCGTCACCTTCACAATTTCGCCCAAAGTCGACGCCTTTCCCTTAGACAACTTAAGCGCATACTCGCGGATCGCCTCAGGGTTAATGCCGTCAATATTGGTCACAATCCGCCGCCCTTGCCGGTAAGCCGGCAGAATGACACTTTTCACACACTCATGACTCTTACCGGAGCCAGGAACGCCAAAGTACGCCGTGATAGACATCGCAATTACCCTATAAACGGAAGCCGACGAATGATAAAACGGGTAAACCACGCATCTATCAACAGATTAATGCCAAGCACTCCCTGAAACAGATTGATAAAGTACCAAGCCGAATCCGGCAGCAAATCAAATAACGCCTGTAGATTCGTATTCTTCGGCAATAACGCCACAATAACCGTCATAAATTCCTGCACAATGAAATACAGGGAAAAAAAGATAATGAACTTCAGTACCGCCGCCCGAAAAAGATAAGTGAGCACCGCATTTAACGCAGAAAGCAGAAACCCGTACATCAATATTCCCTCTAAGCATCCAAAACGACCCGTAAGGCCAGAAAAGCCCAGACTAACGACGTGATTAATTCGATAAACGGCCGGTTACGTTCAATCAGATCGCAATGGCTGTCCATAAAAAGTCGGAAATCAAACCCCATCAATGAAAAATCGGTATCGACCACCGGACAGGACCCCGCTTTACCGGTGATCTTAAAGTCTTCAATAAAAGACAGGCCATCTATAATCGGCTGAGCGATTTCTTTTCCCGTTGGCGGTTTTTCTAAATCGGGCGCTTTAATATTCGGATCCGTGCCGAGATCCACATTAACCGAAATATTGCCGCCGCCATTATTTCCGCCCCCCTGATTATTCACCGTAATATCATTAGCCGATAACCCAGACTCAATATTCTGAACCGGGGAAAATAAATCCGAGGCGGTTAAATGCGTGTGACCTAATTCTTTTAATGCCGCGTCCACCTCAGCAGCGGTAATATAATCACTGTCGCTGAATTTAATCCCTTCATACCCTTGCTGGGCCGCCGCATCCTGTAATAACTCATTCATTAAACTGGCGACAATCGCATTATCAAGCGGTTTATCTTTTAACAGATCACTTAATTCATTGGCCGATAAAACTTTTACCGCCGACGATTTGATCTTCTCATTAAAATAAGACCCGACATAATCATGATTTAATGACACAGACAACGCGATATTTCCCCGCTCCGAACTGAAGTTGTAATCAGACGCCTGAGGGGGCGTACACACCGTTTTAACCTCAACAGACCCGTCCTGATTAACAACGCGAGGATAATCACACGCGGTATAATGACTTTTGATGGTTTTTTTATGCAGAATATAAGGCACCTTAACCTTAAACACCGTGGCGGCATTCGCCAGAAACGGGTGATCCTCCCCCCATTTGTCATAATCGGGATCGGGCACCGGCGTAAAATCCAAGACCTCCAACGCATTGGACGTACTGACATAATCAAAACTCTGATTATCCCCGTTCGCCGTCACAATATACGGCTCCATCCACGAATTCCGTTCAAACTGCTTGACGACCGACGTTAAAAATAACGCCTTTAACGCTTCCGGACTGTCATTTTCAATATAAAAATAATCCCCGCTGGCACTGGGAATATCTAAGGTATACGTGGCCCGATCATCATTTAAAACATTCGACTGCACCACTCCCGCCGGAACGGGATAAGACTCAATCCCTTTCAGCGGTAAATGACTGACCAGCGAGCCGCCCAAGGGTAATCCGCCGCCATTCGTGTCCGGCGTTCTGGCATCGTGACCATAAAGGATCACCGGCGCACTCGGCGAGGGTTTAAAATCCACAACCCGCGTCTGTCCGCCCACACGCACCTCATACCGGCCGTTCCCCAGCTCAACCCCCTCAACCGCAACCTGTAAATTATCCGACCGGAAAGCTTCAATCAGCTCAGAAGCCGTCATCACGCCCCCCGCCACCGTCACCCCTGCCCAGGTCACATGACCCGCATTACGTAATGCCGACTGAGCCGGCACCGTCGCCGCCCGTGTTGCCGCAACACGAGACATGCCCGACACCGTCGCCAGCGTCTCTTTTCTTACCGTGGCCTGCATGGCGGCTTCGGTTAACGGGTATTTTGTTGCCGCCTGCGTCGCCGCTCTTTTAGCCGTGGTTTGGGCCATCACCCGCACGAGTAACGTGGCGGCTAAAGCCGGATTAGCCACAGCAGGTCTAGGCCAGCTGATGAACAGCACCGCCAAACACCCAGCATAAACGATTAGCCTCTGAATCCCTGAATAACCGCCCAAGCGCATAACAGCCCCCAAATAAACACAACCAGCGTTAATAAGTCAGCATTCATTAATAAAAAAAGGGGCTTTCACCCCTTTACCGTCGTTTTAATCAATTTAATTAAGCGCCTTTCACGGTTCTTAATACCCACCGAATGCCCGCAACCCCCGCATATAAGGTAATAAGCGATCCCGCCACGGCCATCATGGCAACCAGTACGCCCGCAAAACCAATACTATTGGTCAGCGCCGTTAAATCGACGTCCCCGACTTTATTCAATACATCATCGGCAAAAGAAAATACCGAAACAGAAGCCAGCGTCGCGCCTAACGCCACTTTATTAAAATACGATTTAAACATCTTTAAATTTCCTGTATTAAGCATGTTTAACCATGCGGAGTATCTGCCCTAATCCAAGGGAAGAAAGATATAACATCATGACTGAACTAAATGCCAAGCCCCAGACTTTCCCCAAATAAGGATAATCGTAAGAAATTGGAATCTGATTAGATATGTCCAATAATATTTTTTGACAATTATTAGACATATCACAAATAGAGCCACTCAAAAAAGTATTATCCATAGAATAAATATCTTTTATGATAATTTATGAGCTTTATAAATGTTATAAATAAGACCAAAAAATAGAACCAATACAATTACAAGGGAAAAACCAGAAATAACATAATCAGTAGTGGTATTAGGTTCATATACATCAGAAATATTTATAGTAGCAGAATAGCAATCGTCTTTATTTTTTAAGTTACAAAAAGTACCTGTAATAGATTTATCAGCCATACCACCGCCATAATTCAATATAAAAAAAGAAACTAGACGCCTAACTGCCAAATATAATAGGCGTCAAATAAATAAAACCATCAAAGGCCAGTGCTAATATTAACAGCACTTAGTTTCGTATAACGTCCATTCAATTTAACATCACACGAAACAGTAACCAACTTACCTATAAGATCTTTTGACTTATTTCTACGCCTTATTTAAAACCAATAGTTATTAATCATTTCTTATTAAGAATTAATGATTTTCCATCAAAACGCTGAATTGAATCAGTGATATATTGATACCAGACACCATTATTATCTCGTGATGTTGCCCACGCACTCGGTAAAAATGAGATATACACTGGTTGCTCTGAAATATCAGCTTCAACAGATTTTAGGAAAATATAGTCCTCTTTGGAACAAACATACTTACGAAATTCAGTTGTTCGTACCTTTAACTTATGGTCATCAAATGGCACAGCCAAAACAAAACCGAACTTTTCCTTTTGCTTAAATTCTTTCGTTCCATCGGAAGTCAAAATTTCTTTCTCTTCAATATCTGAAAGAACATGAGAAAAGTGCCCACCTTGAACCGCCATTGCTTTAAATCCCTCAGGCATAGCATGTTTATACTGATAACGATTTACGTAATTATTAATCATATTTTTATCTCTTTATTTAGCGACAGTTATTGTCACGAGTCCAAGGAAAACAAAACAGTCTCAAGGTTCGTTACCTCACCTTGTGGCCGCTTTGTTTTCAAAAGACAGGTTAAAAACTCCAAAGAACTATCTTTTGAGAATGAAAAATAAACAATTTTGGAAGGTAAGAATGATGCAACATCTCTGCTACATAATAAGACATCCATTTGAATATATGGTGCATACAGAGAAAAACTCATTATTAACGTGCTCCTTCCAATAAACTCTGTAAGCGTCTCCCATTCTCTGGCTCGTAATCATCTTCAAAATCATCAGAACCCTGTTCAAGACAATCAAGAAAGTCCTGATTTAAAGTACTTTCATCTGCGCGTAAAAATGCCAGCGCAAGGCTATCTGCTTCATTCATTCGTCTAATCTCACAATTTGTAAAACGAGTTATAAAAACATGCTGATGGAAAGTAAAACCGTAAACAGTTTTACTGGCTGTTTCTTCATAACAGTTCCTTTTTTCTTCACCATCAATGATCTGTGTTAAGTAATATGGCTTTGCTATAAAGTCAGAGAAAAAACCACCGCTTAATTCGATATAACGTAAAAAATCACCGCTATCAGCAGCAAGGCGCAATTCTTCTAATTCACTCTTCTCATTATCAGTGAAATGTTCCAATGAAATATCCCCTTTTTTCAAAGGGTGACGCAAAAGCCGTAACTGGCGATAAACAGTCACGCTAGGGCAACCAAAAAACTGAAATAGCCGAATTCCTGAGACACGAGACCAAACAGATACACGCTGTACAGCATTTTGAAATGATGCCCCCGAATATTTGTCATTCAGTCCCGAAATACCTTTAGAATCCTCAAATCCTGCCATCTTAGTAATATATTTGATGATATAAGAGAAACCATCGCCCTTCTCAGGATCAACCGCTGTCATTTTTATACGATGCTGTTTCGCTCCTTTCTCATCTGGTGAATCCCTAAATGCTTCTTCCTTGAAAACTGACAAAACCGTATCCAGATGCTCAGACTGGGAATAAAACAATATATTCCAGTGAACACAACCATCAGCATGAGGCTCAACGGTTCTCAATCCTGGGATCGTGATATCAAGTTTATCCAAGCGTTTACGGACACGAGTAAACGTATCCAATAACCATTGATGAGAATCACGAACAGTCGGCATTCCATTCTCAACCCATTGTGGGTTTTCAAGATGAAAAATCTTACCCGTTTTACTGTTTTTCACTGTTCTGACTGAATGAAAGCGAGAAGGACAGGTCAACACGATAAAATAACCCTGCAAGCCCATATTTTCGGCTAATGAACAAACACCTTTCGCGCGAACTATCAGTTCGACAACCCTATTTTTACGATTAGAAACAGAGGAATCAAACGCCTCTTTCAAGCTACAAACTAATTTCTCATCTGCATCAAAAATTCCCATTGCCTCAAGAAAACGCAATGTTTTTGCATCTTTATTTTTATAGTGTGAAACTAACCAATCAGAAGAATACGGCTTTAACGGCGAAAGCATCATCAAGATACGGGAGATCTCAAGCACTCTGGAAAGGCGTTGTTTGTCTAAGTAACGACGAACAAAGTAAGGATTCATAAAGCGTAAAATAACGCCGAACTTCCTATGTAAAAGTGAACTACCAGACCGAGTTCGAATCAGATTCAACACAGTATCAGCAGAAAAATTAAAATCCTGCTCAACACGGTTCTTAATGGTTTCAATAAAAGCATCACAAAAAGCATCTCGATCATCAGATGAATCAAACCAAGACCACAAAGACGAATCAGATAGCGATTGAACAAAATCACCTGCAATTAATTGTAGGTCTTCATCTGAACAGAAGAGATTAATGCCTTTTCCTTTACCGTCTGGAGTTGCAAACGCCAAAGAATAAGCCATTTCCAATCTTGTTACCGCTTTATCGACACCTAACCCCTTAACTAAACTACAAACAGCTTGTGCTACAGGTATAGAAAAAGAACCAAATCCAGACGCTAAATAAGCAACATACATACGCCAATCAAGGGAAAATTCAGGTAATGAATCGACTTCAAATAAAAAAATAATTTGATGAACACGAGAATCAAGAGACGGTAAAAAAGCCCCTTCTTGCTCCCCAAATATCTGGATATAACGCTGCCGAGAGAATAAATAATACCGTTTTGACTGAGCAAAACGAGCAATGTTCTTGTGATATTCAGGTTGGGATTGTAAGGGCTGGTGCTGACGGTGAAATGAATCAAAATAACCGTTATAGGCATTCAAAAATTGAATGCCTAATGCACTGCGATCAGAATTTGAATGAATAACGCCCATATCCCCTCATGTACTAGTTTAGGGGGGCAAGGGGTGTGGGCTTTTGTGCAGATGGACAGGAAAGATCGACGCAGTATTCGCATAATCCACGTTATGTCTAAATTACTGGGCTGCTCTGCGATTTTAGCAGCCCGCAATTCAACATAACGCTATTCATTTCAGGAATCGCCGCTTTCCAACTCAATCAAAATGTCACCTTAAACGGGTAAAAGTTTTACTCTTCTGCCTGATTTTCGGGCTTTTATTTGTTACTAATTTGTTATCAAAAACGTGAAA
Organism: Xenorhabdus bharatensis; assembly: GCF_037996705.1. Taxonomy (NCBI): domain Bacteria; kingdom Pseudomonadati; phylum Pseudomonadota; class Gammaproteobacteria; order Enterobacterales; family Morganellaceae; genus Xenorhabdus; species Xenorhabdus bharatensis. Next base: position 64,539 of record NZ_JBBMXG010000017.1, read on the forward strand.
ATCATTTCACCGTGATTTTGGCGCGAACCGCGTATTTTTCTCACTTTGGGCACTGACATGGATATCGATAATGCAATGTTGGATGAGGCTATCGAAAGAGAGATTGCCCGGCGCAGTCTGCATGAGTTCATTCAGTATATAAATCCGGAATATATCACCAGTGATTTTTCACGTCAGGTTTGTGCGGCCTTAGATGAATTCCTGCTGGATATGATGGATGGAAAGCGTCCGATACTGATTCTGGGTGCGCCGCCACAGCATGGTAAATCAGATATTGTTTCGCGTTACCTCCCGGCTTACTTCTTTGGTAAATACCCGGATAAACGGGTTGCCGGATTGTCCTACGGCAAAGATTTAGCCTCGGACATGAACCGTGATGTACAACGCATCATGATGAGTGAGGAATACCAGCACTTATTCCCTGCGTCTTCACTGAACCCCAAACGGGTAGTAACGATTGAAACGATGGCGAAGCGAAACAGCGACACCTTCGAAATCATGGGTAACAAAGGTTCTTACATTGCTGCCGGAGTCGGTGGACCACTCACGGGGAAGAAAGTGGATTTGGGTATTATCGACGACCCGATTAAGAACTCGAAAGAGGCTCTGAGCGCAACCACCAAGAACGCCATCTGGAACTGGTACGTTTCTACCTTCAAAACCCGCCTGTCAAAAAACAGCGGCGAGATCATTATGGCCACACGCTGGGCGACCGATGATTTGTCCGGTAAGGTGATTGAAATCAGCCAGAAAGCCAAAGTGCTGGCGTTCCCCGCTATCAATGAACAGGGTGAAGCCTTAGTGCCTGAGTTGCATCCTATTGAAAAATTACTCGATACCAAAGCCATTCTGGGGGATTACTTCTGGTCAGCTATGTATCAGCAGTCGCCGAAGCCGTCTGGCGGCACAATCTTTAAAGAAGACTGGGTGAACTACTACCTACCGAAAGACTTGCCGGAGAAATTCGACAAGGTGATCCACAGCTGGGATATGACTTTCAAAGATGGTGAGGGGACGGACTATGTGGTTGGACAGGTCTGGGGAAAAAAGGGCGCAAATGCCTATCTGTTGTATCAAACCCGCGCCCGAATGACCTTTACCGAAACCCTGAAAGCCGTACAAAAATTGGCGGAGAAATTCCCACAAGGCCGCCGTAAGCTGGTGGAAGATAAAGCCAATGGCCCAGCGGTCATGGATTCACTTCGAAGTATTGTTTCAGGATTGATACCGATTGAACCGGATGGCAGTAAAGTTGCTCGTGCTCATGCAGTAACGGCGGAATGGGAAGCCGGTAATATTTTTTTGCCGCATAAAGATATTGCACCGTGGGTGGTCGATGCTGTTAACGAAATTACCACGTTCCCAGTGGGGGCGCATGATGATGTGGTGGACTGCATGACGCAGGCTCTACGCGATTTGTACCAGAAAAAAGGCAGTTTCTTTACAACCAAGAGGTAATGTTTATGTGGCCGTTTTCAAAACGAAGGCCTACAGCACCGCCGGTTCAACGTTCAGCATTTTCCACCGATTTATACCCCTCGCTTGCTAATGATAACAACTTTAAAGGACTGGAATTGCCACAGCCTACAATGACTGGCGTGGCGATGGATTCGGTGGATGGCTCGATCCCCTCATTTAAAGCAGGCAGTTTGTATGGTGTACCGGAAGCCCAAGCCGCGTGGTATGCCAACCAGTTGTTTATTGGCAATAACCTGTGTGCGGTGATTGCCAAGCATTGGCTGGTGGATAAAGCCTGCAATATGCCCGCCCGTGATGCAATCCGGCAAGGGTATGAAATTGACTGTGAAAACAGTGAAGTTATCGATCGGCTCAAGAAACTGGACAAAAAATATCGCATTCATCAGGCGATGAAAGAGCTGGTGCATTTCGGGCGCGTATACGGGGGGCGCATTGCCCTGTTTGTGGTGGAAACACCCACCCCGAAAGAATTCTATGAAAATCCCTTTAATCCCGATGGTATTACTCCGGGTTCGTATAAAGGAATTAAGCAGATTGATCCACAATGGGTAACACCCGAACTGACCGTCGATAACGTGCAAGATCCGGCTTCACTCCATTTCTACGAACCGACTTATTACCGCATCGGCGGACGGCGTTATCATAAATCCCATCTGGTGAAGTTTGTGCCGTTCCCCGTACCGAACGTACTCAAGCCAATGTACAACTATTTTGGTGTCTCTGTACCCGAACGTGTTTACGAACGAGTATATGCCTCTGAGCGTACCGCTAACGAAGCCCCACAGCTTGCCATGACTAAGCGATTATTAACACTCGGTATGGCAGATGCAGAAAATGCGGATAAGGGCGTGATTGCGGAGAATATCGAATATTTCGCGCTGATGCGGGATAACTACGGCGTGCAGATCACCAGCAATTCAGACACCGTTCAGCAGTTTGATACGTCATTGGCTGACTTAGATGCCACTATTATGACGCAATATCAGCTTGTCGCCGCGGCTGCCAATGTACCTGCCACGAAATTATTGGGTACCACGCCCAAAGGCTTTAATTCTAGTGGCGAGTATGAAGAAGCCGCCTACCGCGAAGAGCTGGAGAGTATTCAGGCCAATGATTTGGAAGATTTACTCCAGCGTCATTATGAAATCCTGTTACGCAGTGAAGGGTTGCCAATTGTCGATATCAGTATCTCATGGCGACCACTGGACAGCCCGACAGCGGCTGAATATGCCGATATCGAGCTGAAAAACTCCCAGACAGCGGTTAACTACGCCAACGTGGGGGCGGTAGATGGTCATGATATCCGCCAGAAACTGGCAGCAGATAAAGAATCCAGTTACTTCGGCTTAGAGATTAACGAGGATGCATATGGTGAAGAAACTCCGCCTGAAGAAGAGCCGGGAACAGTGGGCAACGGCGCGACAGGCAGTCATGAAGGGCAAGCCCCTGCATTATTCGGCGGCAGCACCTGACCGTTATCAGCGTGACCTGTCACGACTAATCAAACGGATGCTCAAAGATTACGAACAGGTATTAACCCAATTACAGGATGATGCTGAATCGGTAGCGATGGATGCCAGCATTGCCAGCCAGACGCGTATTTGGCTCAACAAATTAAAACGCCGCTGGGAAAGTATCTTTAACCGCAAAGCCGCAGAGATGGCAGATCAGTTTGTCAGTCAGACCGATCTCAACGCCAAGCGCAATCTGGATGATTCACTGAAACAACTCTCCGGCGGCTTAACCATTAAAACCCCTGATATGCCTACTGCTATGCAAGACCGCTTGACCGCCGCTACTGCTGAAAATGTCGCCCTGATTAAATCCATACCGCAACAGTTTCACTTTCGCATTGAAAGTGCGGCATTACGTTCTATCAGCCAAGCGGGTGAGGGTACAAAGACCTTACTGGAGGAAATCAGAGCGATTGGCAGCGTGACCGAAAAACGGGCGCAGTTTATCGCCATGGACCAGACCCGCAAAATTACCACTGCCGCCAACTATGAACGCATGAAGTCGGCAGGCATTCGCAAAGCGGTCTGGCATCACTCCGGCGGCAGTGCTGAACCGCGCAAACTGCATCAAAAGTTAGATGGTCAGGTGTTCGAGCTGGATAACCCGCCGATTATCGATGAACGGACAGGCAGCCGGGGATTACCGGGCGAGCTGCCGAACTGCAAATGCTTCTGGACGCCGGTGATTGATTTTGGAGACAACACATGACATGAGTAAACGCACTTATGACCTGAACGGCTGGCTGGAAGTCAAAGATAACCCCATCTCAAAAGTTGGGGTTTTTGATTATCTGGGGTCGGAAATTGGCGCTCCCGTTGCCGATCAGATTTACAAGGTACTGCGCCCACAGGAAGAATTGGAAAATATCACCACAATCAACTCATTCAAACTAATGCCGTTTGTGGATGAGCACGAGATGTTAGGCCGGGAAGCCACACCTGCCGAGCAGAAAGGGATTGAGGGCGTGATTGGCGAGAACGTCTATTTCGATTACCCGTATCTCAAAGGCAATATCAAGATCTTATCCAATTCGGCACTCAGTCAGATTGCCAGCGGCAAGATTGAACTTTCACCGGGTTATCGCTGCCGCTACGATTTCACCCCCGGCACGTTTGATGGCGAACACTATGATGCCATTCAACGCGATATCCGCGCCAATCACTTAGCGCTGGTGGCAGAAGGGCGAACCGGCCCCGATGTTGCGGTGCAAGATCACGTTATCACTATTGATACCAAGGAGTTAATCAGTATGGCTACTGAAGAACAAGACAAGAAAGAGAACACGACCGATAACGGTTTCACACCGGAACAGGTCGAGCAGTTGCAGGCGATGATTGGAGCTGCGCTGTCCGGGCAATCAACACCAACAGGAGATGATGACCCGGATAAAAAAGACACGAGAGATGACGATCCCGGTAAACCTTCGCAGGACGAAGCGGAAGAGAAAGTGGAGGATGCCGTCGAAGAAGCAGAAACTGCCGCAGAAGCTGCCGAATCCGGCGATCCCGAAGCTGTGGAAACTGCCGAAGTTGCTATTGAAGCGGCAGAGCAGGCGATTGAAGAAGCCAAAGAGCATCTGGATCAGGCCACGACCGATAGTCTGAATCGCCGCATCAAACGAGTTCGCCGGGGCATACAGGCAATGGATGATATTTCTCGCCTGAAACGCAAGGTCAATAAGCTGGAGAAAGCGAAACCCACCTATGACACGGGCGATCTGATTAAACAACTGGCAGGCCGTGACACGCTGGTGCACAAACTCACACCGTTTGTCGGCGTATTTGACCACAGCAGCATGACCAAGCAGGGCGTAGCGGAATACGGTATCAAACATCTCGGTATTCCGTGTCAGAAAGGGCAGGAAGTGATCGCACTGGATGCGTGGATGCACGGGCGTGTGCCTGACTCGCAAAAAAACACCTCAACAATGGATGCGGCAACCAGCCAGCAATCCATCAAAGACAAATGGAGCAAAGCATAATGGCCATACCAAAAAGTGTCGCCAACGGCCTGATATCGGGCGTTGTTGGTGAAATTTCACACGAAGGACCGGTGCGGGTGACGGCGGCTGTTCTGTCCTCGGCGGATGAAACCAAGAATGGGTTCGGGCTGGCCTACACCTATAAAGATAACCATGCCGAAACGGTGCGGGTGGGTGGTGACGGCGCTTTTGCCGGGATTATGATCAACCCGAAAGCCTATCGTATCGGAGCGGAATATGCTTTGAACGGCACCACGGGCGAATTTCTGACGATGGGCGAGGTGTACACTCAGCTTGAAACGGGTGTTGCGCGTATCAATGCACCAGTGGTGTTTGACATTGACGGCAAACTGTCTGCCAAAGAACCAATAACCGCTAATGACCGGGTGATTGGCTTTGTCTCCCGTCATGTGGAGTCAGCAGAAACACCCGATCTGTGTGTGGTTCGCCTGACTGAAATTCCTTATCCCGTTGCAGCACAGGGAGGTCACTAATGGCTGTCAGTAAAGAAAAGTTTCATTTGTCCGGGCGCGAAATCAGTCAGCGAGGGCCGTTACATATCACAGCAGACCAGAAGTGGACCTATAGCGAACTGGCACAAATTGGTTTTGGCGGGCTATCGGCAATGGACTCGGCGCTAACTGGTCCGGCGATGAGCGGCGGTTTTATTCAGCGTCATATGTTACAGCATGTACTGCCAGGATTGATCCGTACTGCCACCCGTATCCGTATTCTGGATGAGATCACCGGTGTCATGACCGCCGGTGAGTGGCACGATGAAGAAATTATTCTGAATGTTGCCACGCCGACGGGTAAGGCCGAGCTGTATGGTGATCATACTAATATCCCGCTGGCCTCCTATGTACAGGATTTGGAACACCGTGGCATTGTCCGTTTTGAACAGGGTTTTCAGGTCGGTAAGCTGGAAGAGGCTCGCCAGTCAGCCGCCGGTTTTGAAGCGGCAGCAGAAAAACGTCATGCTGCTACTGAATCACTGGAGCAATCCCGTGAACGCGTAGGCTACTACGGCTTTAACAGTCCGCAGACCCGCGTTTTTGGTTTGCTGAATGATCCTAACCTGCCCGCGTATGAGACGGCGAAGCAACCGTGGTTGCAGGCTACGTTTGCCGAAGTGACCGGGGATATGAACACCCTGTTCGACCGGCTCGAAAAATCGTCCGGAGGCCGGATTAAAGACAGCGATTCGATGACAATGGTTTTACCACTGGGCTTCCGTTCAGTGCTGAGTAAAGCGAATCCGGTGGCGCAAGGGGAAACGGTCAGACAATGGGCGAAGGAAAACTACCCAAACTTGCGTTTTATCTTTTCGCCAGAATTTGTCGGAGCTAACGGCGGGGTAGATATCACTTATCTGTTCGCTGACAGTGTGGATGACGGTTCAACCGCCACTAATGCCACCCTCCTGCAAGTTGTGCCGGTGAAATACCAATTGTTGGGTTCTGAAAATGGCATCAAGGGCTATCTGGAAGATGCAACCAACGCCACCGCCGGTATTTTTGTGACCCGTCCGTGGGCGATCACCCGCTTAACTGGCATTTAATCTCAGTCCTCTGCTGAGGGCACTTTGTTTATTTTTCAAGGCAGGAGTTTCTTCATGTCTCAATCTCTCTATATCTATTGCACCCTGTCCAACGATCAGAACTATACCGTGCGTGATGGTGCAGTGTTTATTCACGGGCAGGCCAATATCATGACCCGGGCGATGCACACCCCACGCGGGCGTGTGACCGAAGTCAGTGCCGAACAGTATGCCCAGCTTAAAGACAACCCTGTTTTCAGGCTGCATAAGGAAAATGGCTTTATCACTGTCGAAAGCCGCGAGGCCGATCCCGAAAAAGTGGCCACTAATATGGAGGCCAGCGATCAGTCGGCCCCCGATACGCCGGAATCATTGGAGGCTGAGGGCAAAGATACCCCGAAGATTAATAAAGGTAAGGGCAAATAATGAACACGGATACATTCCCCCTGAAAGCGTTTCGGGTGTTGTATCCGCAGTTTGATGCTCAACCCGATGAGGAACTCGAAATCATCGCCCAATCCGCCCGGCATTATTTTTCACCGTGCCGGGGTGTTTGTACTGACGAACTGTGGATTCTGGTGGTGGCGCATATGCTGCAACTGCGCCAGTTAATGGCTCAGGGCGAATCGCCAACCAGCGTTGTCACTGCGGCTACTATCGGTAGTGTTAATGTCAGCTTTACTGCACCGCCTGTCGGTTCGAATACCTCGCACTGGTTTAACTTAACGCCTTTTGGTCAGCAATATCTGGCGTTACTCAATCGTTGTGGGCGTGCTCCGATGTATGTGGGTGGTCGGGGCGAACGGTCGGCTTTTCGCGGTGTCGGCGGTCGGTTCCCTCATGGGGGGCGGGTATGGCGATGAGTCCGAAACTAACCCGGTTCAAGCGGGTGTATGACGAGCTGGGCAAGAAGCAGCTTAAAGTCGGTTTCTTTGAACACACAAAATACCCTGACGGCACACCGATTGCGTATGTGGCTGTGATTCAGGAACTGGGCAGTCCTGCTGGTAATATTCCGCCTCGTCCCTTTATGCGCCCGGCGATGAAGGATAATCAGGCCAGATATGCTGATTTGATGCTTCGTGCTGCTAAAGCCGCTATTGATGACACTCTCTCAGTCTCCGATGGTCTGAGCCAGATGGGTAGTGTTGCCGTCGGTGATATTCAGCTTGCTATCCAAGCTGTGACTACGCCGCCACTGAAAGACAGCACCGTGAAAGCACGGGCAAGCCGTCACAGTAAAGGCAAAGCAACCCATAAGCCATTGGTGGACAGCGGTCTGATGTTGCAATCGGTAACGTTCAGTGTGGAGGACAAATAATCATGTTCGGCAATTTACAGCGCATTGCCTCGCGCTATATCCCGCAACAAACCGTACAGTGGTATCGCTTCCGATCGCGTGAGCTGGATGCATTAGGTCAGTGGCAAAACACCTATCATGATCCGATATCCATTCGCGGAAGCTGGCAGGCCATCGATACGCAGGATGGGCAGGACATGGGGCTGGATACAGCGAAAGTCTACCGTAAATTCTACACCACGCACGATATCCGCCATATCCAGCGGGACCAGTCGCCGGATTTTCTGGTTTTTGCCGGGCGTCGCTACGATGTGATGGGTGATGCCGACTGGTATACACAGGACGGCTGGCTGTCGATTGTCTGCATTGAGGCCGGTGAGTATGACGGATAATGACGTTTATATTGCCCTGCGCGCACAACTGTTGAAGCAGTTAAATGAGGCGGGTATTGCTGTGCCTGTCGTCGCAGGTTTTCAATCGACCAAACAAGGACGAGAGAACCGCTTTGTGATGTTTTTTCCTATCAGTGAGAGCGCTCACGGCTGGCAAGGGAGAAATTATCATTGCGCCGATCGCAACGCCAACCATCGTGAAATCCAGATTGTGGAGAAAACGCTACAGGTGCAGGGCGTAGGGAGTTTTGAACAGTACACTGCGGGTGATATGACTGCCACCGTGCGCATGATCATGAACTCGCTACCCTTTGTGGAGACACTGCGCAAGCAAGGGATTGGCATCCAACGTGCAGGCAATCTACGCATGCCGTTTCTGATTAACGATCAGGGCAACTACGAGTTGTCACCCTCGTTTGATATCACTATCACCCATTCACGCTACATCAAACCCAACACAGCCACGGTCAATGTGCTGTTTCCTGATCTTTATCGAATCTAAGGTGACTTTATGCCGATAAAACAAACCCGATACGTCGATATCGCCAGTGCGGTGATCGGTGCATCCAGCGTACCCATGCGCAAACTGACGGGACGCTTGTTTTCAACCAACCCGAAAATTCCGGCAGGCAAAGTGTTAGAGTTTGCTTCCGGTCAAATCGACGCCCTGCTGGGAAGCGACTCGCCAGAGGCCAGGTTTGCCCGACAGTATTTTAGTTACGTGAGCCCTGCGCCTGTCAGTAAGCCGAAAGAGTTACAGATTGCCGCTTATGAGCCGATAGGCCGGACACCGGCGATTTATGGTAGCAAAGCCGCTGTCCTTGATGAACTGAAAGCACTGGTCGATGGCACTTTTACTGTGACGATTGGCAGTGTCATGAAAACCTTCACTGATATTGACTTATCGAAGGCGACTTCCTATGCCGATATTGCTTCTGCGGTACAAGCCAAACTGAACGCAGAGAAAGCCCCGCAATTTGCCAATGCTTACTTGACCTTTAACGCAATGGACAGTGCTTTTGTCTTAAATGGCGGGGTGCAGGAGAAAGCTGAGATCAACGTGACCTATTCGGTGCTTGCTGATGCGATGGGGCTTTCATCCGGCAACCGTTCGGCAGGCAATGCTGCACAATCGCCACTGGCGGCTTTCATTGCCGCCGAGAAAATCTCTGATTCGTTCGGTAGCGCGACCTTTTTAACGGAGATGGCTCTGCCGCAAGCGGTTGAACTGGCAGAGTATGTGGCAGGGGAAAATGTCAAATACCAGTTGCATCTGGCGGTCACAGCAGAAAAAGCGGAAGACTGGAGCGCTGCACTGGTCGGTACGGCATCGACCGGATTGAACCTGAAAACGGACGAGCTTGTTTTTGTACAGGCATTACCGATGGCGATCATGGCCGCCACTGATTACGACCGAAATAACGCGACCACCAACTACATGTACCGCCAGTTTGGGGTGACTTTCCCTTCTCAAATCAGTGCCGATCTGGATGCGGACCGGTTCGATAAATTACGGGTTAACTACTACGGTGAAACCGCCGTGGCGGGGTCACAAATTCGTTTCTATCAACGCGGTTTTCTGTGTGGCTCATCGTCCAATCCGCTGGATATGAGCGTTCATGCTAACGAGCAATGGTTGAAAGCCCATATTACCCAGCAATGGTTCAGTCTGCTGATGGCCACACGCGGTATTCCTGCGAACAAAGACGGCGAAGCCCGTGCTATGACTATCATTGCAGGCGCTGTCACCAAGGCACTCAATAATGGCACTATCTTACCGGGCAAAACCTTAACCGACGTGCAGAAACTCGCCATTGCTGATGCTTCCGGGGATGATTTGGCCTGGCATGACGTACAGGACAAAGGTTATTGGTATAACGCTCAGATTGTGGAGCAAACAGGGGCTTCCGGCCTGCCCGAATACGCCATGAAATATGTGTTGATTTACGGTAAGGGCGATTGGGTACGTAAAGTCGAAGGTTCCCACAATCTGGTTTAAGGTTGGTTTTAAGGAGTAAGAAAAATGTACGATATTTCCGCTACCGGCTTAAGTCTGGTGATACAGGCCAGCACCACATTCCCGGCAGGCATTCAAATTACCCAGTTTGCGGATGATGCCGACCCACTGGACTTACCCGCTGTCGATATTGCCCAGACTGGGATGGATATCAACGGTAATTTGACTTACTGGTCAACGCCGACGCCACAAACGGTGACCATCAACGTACTGGCAGGCAGTGAGGAAGATGAAAACCTTGCCATCTTGTTAGAAGCCAATACTGCCAAGAAAGGTCGCCGCCATGCCGGTGACATTATCACGTTGGTTGCCTCCTATGGTGATGGTTCGACCACCACCGCCCGTAATGGCAAGATCACCAACGGCAGTCGGGGTAACTCTGCTGCCAGTGCCGGGCGATTGAAATCGAAGCAATACACGTTTGTCTTTCAGGATTTTGACCGCACTCGCGCACGCTAAGTGCTTTTTCATCACATCGGGCGGATTTTCCGCCTTTTCTGATTTGAGACCGTTATGTTAATTAAACCCAAAACCATCGTTATCACGGATGCCGACCGTGAGGAACATACCTTTATTATCAGCCGACTGCCAGCCACCACCGGGCGCGAGATTCTAGCAAAATACCCGCTGTCCAATGCGCCGAAAATTGGCGATTACGCCATCAGCCATGAGGCGATGCTGAAGATGATGCGCTACGTGGCGGTCGAGGTGGATGGGCAGGAGATCTTGCTGAAAACCCAGACCCTGATTGATAACCATGTGCCGGATGGCGAAGCATTGATCCGCCTCGAACTGGAAATGCTGAGGTACAACACCAGTTTTTTCGGGACCGACGGGAGCCGAGGTTTCCTCCCCTTCCTGCTGGACAAAATCAGCGGTTCACTCCCGTCGATTATCAAAACGCTGATGGCTTCATTGCCGTTATCGTCAGCGCAGGCTACGCCACCCTCACCGAACTCAAAACGTCCATAGATTTGGAAGAGGCGTTTGACCTGTGGGAAATCGCCATCACCAACCGTTATAACGAAGCGTTAGCCGCGTCAACAACGAGGTAATGTATGTCATTGTTAGATACCTTTGTGCAGGTATTTGAATTTGATACCCGCCAGGCTGATGCTGCCTTTGAATCATTCCGTCGTTCGACCGATGACCTGCTGGCTGATATGCGGCAGGCACAACAGGCAGCAGAAGCCGGTGCGGGCGGGTTTGGTCAGTTTGTGCAGGCATTGGCAACGTCATTGCAAGCCGTTGCGGGCGGAGAATCGCTGGATATTGATGTCAATATTCATGATACGCAGGAAAAACTGGTTGCAGTACGTACCCGGATCTGTGAACTGGAAACGGCGCTTGCCACACTGGACAGTCAGCGTGAGCAAGCCAGTCTTGGCTTGCAGGACAGCGGTACAACCGTGACTGAACTGACGGCACAGTATGATCAGTTACAGGGAGAATTGAGCACGCTCAATGGTGAACTGGATAGCCTGACGGATGCCGAGAAAAAGAACGTCAAAGCGAAAGAAGCGGTGAATGCCATTGTAGACGTGTTGCAAGCTGATTATGCCAGGTTTGTCGAAACGATGCGGACTAAAGGCATTCAGGCGGCGATTGATGAAGCCAAAGCCCAGCATCATCTTCAACGTGCGTTGACTGAGACTGACAGCAAATACAAAGCTGCCGGTGAATCCGTGGCAGGGTTTGCGACCAAAGCCCTGGGTGCGGTCGGTATCGTGATGAGTATCGGCGGAGTTTTTGCTGATGCGGTGTCACGCTCACAGGAAATTGAGGCGCTGGATAAACTCGGCAAGAAAATCGGTATAGCAACGGAGGATGTTGATGCGTTTGGTGGTGCAATGGCAGAACTGGGCGGCTCGCGTGAAGCTGCGCAGGCTGACCTTGAGGCGATGTCACAGGCCTTCGGCAACACGACCCAAAAGATGGAGAAGATTTTGGCCACCGCCGATAAAGTCAAGGGCATGAAGTTTGACAAAGCCAAGGCAACACTGGCCGGATTGGGTGTCTCCGATGATAAAACGGTCGAATTGATGATGAAAGGCCGTAAAGAGCTGGAACGGGTGATGGGGATCCAGAAAGAGTACGCAGGCATTACCAAAGAGAGTATCGAAAAATCAGTCAAATTCAATGCGGCGATGAATAAGTTTCAGCAATCATCGGGCCTGCTCAAAAATAGCTTTCTGGAAATGGTGATCCCTATTCTCGCTAAAGGCATGGACTGGCTTTCCCGATTTATCGGCTTTTGCAAAGAAAACAAGCACCTCATTATTGGCTTTTTTCTGGCTATCGGCGTTGCTGTTGCGGCCTATTACGTGCCGCCGATGCTGTCAGCGGCTGCGGCGACACTGGCAGCCACCTGGCCCATATTGGCGATTATTGCCGCTATTGCGTTGCTGGCAGCGGCCTTTGCCCTTGTCTATGACGATATCATGAACTTTATTGAGGGCAATGATTCGATGATCGGGCGCATACTGGATAAGTACCCGATAGTGAAGAAAGTGATCATGCTGCTGTGGGAAGCGTGGAAAATGCTGTTTGGCTACCTGAAGGCGATAGTGAAATTTATCGCCGATTTGGTCATTGATGCGTTCAATACGATGGATCAGAAAATCACTCAATTTATTAACTGGCTGTTAAGTTCCATGACGGATTTACTGGCATGGGGTAAACAGTTCAGCGGTGTCTTTGATTCGGTGTCCGATGCCGTTGTGGGGGCATTTGAATGGATGTGGGAACAGGTGAAAAAAGTCATTGGCTGGATAAGCAAAGGGTTGGATGCCGTATCTAAAGGTCTCAGTACCGTCAAGGGTTGGTTTGGCTTTGGTGAGGATAAGCCAGTGGAGCTGGTTGAGCGTTCCATCAATGACGCGGGTGAGATCACGACCAAACCACCGAAACCCGATAATATCAACGCCGATGATAAACAAGCCCTGAAAGCCGATATCGATAAACTGAACCAGAGCCTGACCGCCGCATCTAATAACCCGCTTAATCCGGTCACCAGTCAGGCTATCAGCAACCAGTCGCACCAGACTCATGAAACCAATACCCAAATCGGCGAAATCACTATCACCACACAAGCCACGGATGCCCAAGGCGTCGTTAAGGATATGAAAGGTGAGCTGAATAACCAACTGAAAGACTTAGGCCAACAAACAGCGACAGGAGTGGAGAAATGATCACTGAGGTGAAAGTTTTTAATGTGGACACCTTTGCCACGCTGTTTGAATCAGCCCATCCCCTGCAGGTGAGTGTGCGAGATGAGCATAAGGTGACGAAATTTCAGGTGGAGAATGGCGAAACCCGCAGTGACCATATTGTGATTGAAGCGGTGGAGATTGGCATAGAAGTGCTGCTCACCGGCGAACTCAAGAACCACTTTGCCACCATGCAGCAGGCTTACGATACGCACCAACTGGTGGGTATCCAGACACGGGTGAAAACTTACCAGCCGATGATCCTGACTCACTTCTACCATGACGAAGTGCCGGAGATGGCGGATGCGATTAAGTTATCGCTGCGCTTTGCTGAGTGGCGCACTATCGAACCAGAATACGGCGAGCTGCCGCCGCGCCGGGTGGCTAAAAAAGCCCAGTCCGGCACGGTCAATCGGGGCAATGTCCAGACTAAAGATGTTGAGGGCAAGAAAAAATCCATCGCCACTAAAATCATGGATGGTGAGGGCTTATTCGGGACAAAACAATAGCGGAGGTTAATATGCGTGAAATCCCGTTACGGGCCATTCCCAATCAACGGCTGGCCGTGACGCTCGGCAACACCAATTGGGTGATCACCCTCAAAGCCGCCAGAAACATGATGCTGTGCGATATTCAGCGTGATGAGGTGATGATCACTCAGGGCAGCCGGTTAATGCCCAATGCCCCATTAATTCCTTATGCCTACCTCGGTTCGACAGGTAATTTTACCTTGTTGACCGAGCAGGATGAACTGCCCTGGTGGGAACAGTTCGAATCGACTCAAACGTTAATTTATTGGAGTGATGATGATAGACCTGCGGCGAATCCGGCTGGGGATTGAAGTCAGCGGTCGGCTCAACTGGTACGAAGGCATGCGCATTTCAGCTTCCGGCACCAAATATGCCAATCCGCTACAAAATGAATGTTCGGTCAATATTGATGGTCTGAGCAGCGATACCCGCGATTACCTTCTCACTCAGACCAGTCCCTACACTAAAAACAAACAACCGCGCCGTTTGATACTCGAAGCCGGTCGGGTGAATACCGGACTGTTTCGGGTATTTGTCGGTGATATTGTCAGTGCTGAAATTGTCTCACCACCCGATGTCACGTTGACGCTGAAAGCCAAAACAGGCAACAGCCGTAGCGGTGATATCGTCTCATCCAGTGGCGGAGCCATCAAAAAGCTGTCTGAGATTGCACAGGGGATCGCCAATGACTGCAAGGTCAAACTGGATTTTCAGGCCAGGGAGAAAAACATTGCTAACTGGTACTACTGTGGCGCGGCACTGTCACAAATTGCCCGCTTGCAGGAATCCAGCGGTGTCAAAGCCTTTCTTGATGATGACGTGTTATACGTCAAAGACAGCGATAAAGCGCTGAAGAATCGCCTGCGTATTCTGAATATGAAGTCGGGCATGGTGGGTATTCCCAAGGCCACTGAAAAGGGCTTAGACGTCAGTTTTCTGATTGATGGTGAATCTTTTTTGGGCGGTATGTTGCGCCTTGATAGCAAACTGAATAAATCGCTGAACGGCGATTACCTTATTGAGCAACTGAAATTTGATATTGCCTCCCACGATGATGCCTTTTTCTACACTGCCACCTGTAAGCGAGCGTAAACATGAACCAACCCAATAGCGATATCGCCAGCGAAGGCAGTCTGGCGGGGCAGTTTATGGCGGCTTTCCGCAATCTGCTGCTCAATGTTGAAGATATGCTGCCTGCCACGGTGGTCAGTTATGATGAACACACCAACCGTGCGGTCATTAAACCGCTGGTGATGATGGCCACCACCGAAGGACAGACAATATCCCGCGCACCGGTGCATAACATTCCGGTATTTCGTTTTGGTGGCGGGGGCTTTTTTCTGCGCGTTCCCATCAAGCCCGGTGATTTTGGCTGGTTAAAAGCCAACGACCGGGATATCAGCTTGATCTGCCAGCGCGGCGGGCAGGAAGACCAGCCGAACACGGCGCGGCTGCACTCGTTCAGTGATGCGATGTTCTTCCCCGATACCCTGAAAGGCTGGGTGATTGAGGGCAAAAATATCGATGCCTTGGTTATCCAGTCAATGGATGGCAGCGTTTGCTTGTCACTGCACAAGGATAAGGCGGTACTGGATACGCCTAAATTTGAAGTTAACGCGCCTGAAACGGTATTCACCGGCAATGTCATGATTAATGGCAACCATGCGGTCAACGGTAACAGCGATTCATATGGTGGCACGATGCGCCATAACGGACGCAATATCGGTGATACCCATCAACACAGTGGTGTTTACACCGGTGATGGCCACACGGGGGAACCAATATGATTACTTTTGCGGTGGATGCCAATAACGATTTGGTATTGGGCGATGATGGTAACCTGTCACTGTGTAAAAACGCCCAGGCGGTCAGGAATCTCTGCGTCCATTATGCTCGTGCTCTGCGCGGGGAAATGCTGCATAAAGTGGATAAAGGTTTACCGTACTGGAAAACCGTGTTTGGCCGGCAGGCTGATATCCCGATGTTTGAAGCGGCATTCCGTGAACGCATGCACGAAGTGGCGGGTGTGGAAGAGGTGGTTTCGTTTGAAGCCACGATTGCAGATAACTCATTGCGTTATCTCGCCACTATCCGCTCTATTTACGGGAGTTTTACCTTCAATGGCTGATTATCACTACATTACCCGGCAGGGCGTGATTGTGCCGGATACGGCAGAGTTACGCAGCGGGGTGGAAAATGATTTTTACGCCGCATTTGGTCAGGATATCGACTTGTCACCGGAAACCCCACAGGGTGCTCTGGTGACGATGGAGATTGAAAACCGTGATGCGATGGTCAGGAACAATGCCGAACTCGCCAACCAGATAAACCCAGATATTGCAGGTGGACTCTTTTTAGATGCGATCTGGGCACTGATGGGGGGCGGACGTTTTTCCGCCACACGGTCATACCTCAGTAACGTAGAATTTAGCGGCGTGCCTGATACGGTGATCCCGAAAGGCTCACAGGCGGAATCGGTGACCGGAGCTCGATTTGAAACGAACAGTACCCTGATTATCGGCAAGAACGGCAAAACCACCGGTGATATGCGGGCGGTTGAACCGGGTAGTATCGAATGCAAAGCCGGACACCTTGAGCGTGTGGCCAGTTCGATTCTGGGCTGGGAAACCGTCAAAAATCCCACTCATGCCGTTGTCGGGCGTGAAGCTGAATCGGATATCAGTGCAAGACGCCGCCGTAAACAGACACTGGCCAAAAATACCGTCAGCGTGGGCGAAGCGATCACGTCTTCCCTGTACGAATTGGAAGGGGTGAACTCGCTTTCTTACCGGGAAAACGCGACCGCACAGATACTCACCATCGAGGGTATCAAACTGTTACCCCACAGCGTCTATGTCTGCGTAGAGGGCGGCGACCGAGAAGCGATTGCTCGTGCGTTATTGCGTACCAAAACCATCGGCGCAGCCTATAACGGTCAGGAAGTCGTCACGGTCATTGAACGGGTGAGCGGGCAGGAATATGAAATTCGCTTTGACCGTCCGACGGAGAAAATCGTTTTTTGCCAGGTGACCGTGAAGAAATCCACGGTGGATGCCCAAAGCCTTATTCCCGCTGCTATTGAGCAATGGGTTCGGGGAGAACTGGACGGTGATAGTGGTCTGGTCGTCGGGCGGGAAGTGTCACCGTTTGAAATTTCCGCCGCCATTAACAGCATTGAACCACGACTGTTTATCACCAAAGTGGAGTTGTCCACTGATGGCCAGAACTGGCTGATGGGGACAATCCCGATCAAACTTAACGAAGTAGCCCGATTGCATCGCGGCTCAGTGCAGGTGGTGGTCACATGAAAATACAGTCTTTTGATTTTCATTCTGATCTGCTATGTGCCATCCTCTGGCAGTACGAAAACGCCCCTAAACTCAACATACTGGCGCACCACAAAGCCGCCTATTTTGAGCAAAGCAATGTGGCGTTCTGGCGCAACTGGTATCGGGATGTGTTCAATATCGATACCGCCAATGATTTCGGGCTGGCGGTCTGGGCGCGAATTCTGGATGTGTCGCTGGGAATTGATGTGGCCCCCAGTGATAAAACTAAAATCGGTGTGGGCTTTGGTAAGAAACGTAATTTTAAGGGCAACTTCCGGCGTAACAGTGATTACACCCTACAATTAACCTCCGGGCAAAAGCGACTGATTATCCGTATGCGCTACTTCAATCTGACGCAAAGCCCGACAGTAGTTAACATCAATACCTTTTTAGAACGCTTTTTCTGGCGTGATGACAGCAAGGTCTTTGTGCTCGATCCGCTGGATATGACGTATATGTATTACGTTTTTAACTTCAATCCTGATGAGCAGTTACGGGTCTTACTGGAAAACTTTGACCTGATGCCCCGCCCTTCCGGTGTTGGCGTCAAATTCCGTGTCGTCACGAAAAAAGCCTTTGGCTTTGGTAAAAAACACACCAACTACTTAAGCAGTAACTACGGAGCTTAATTCCATGACTAAAATCTTTAAAACCCCCTTTGCTGCACAAGGGGACAGGGTCGCTATACCTAATGAAGTCCAAGCAGACGGTGCAGTCTCCTACACGCAAGGTTACGGCTATGATTACGAGCGTGACCAGAACACCGATCCGGCAGCGAAAGATATTGAACGTGAGAAGATGAACGGGATTTTCCACGATATTACGGAAGCCGTGGGAGAAATACAGACGTTCGGTACGGCGCAATGGACAGTAGAAGCACAGCCTTATCCGTTACGGGCACTGGTGTATCACAAGCAAAAATTGTGGCAATCCCGTATTGAGAATAACAAAGAAGCGCCCGCAGCAGGTAATGCTTGGCTTGAGCTCAAAGCCGACCTAACTGCTGGAGAGGTTGGTGCATACAACAAAGAGGAGGTCAACCAACGCTTTCAGCCATTGGGCAATTATACGCCTGCGGGGTACAGTTATGGCAAAGAGGAATCGGATATCCGTTTTCAACCGAAAGGCAACTATCAACTTGCCGGGAATTATACGCTGAAAGGGGACAGTTATACCAAGCCAGAATCGGACGGAAAATATCAGCCAGCGGGTAATTATCTGACTGCCGGGTATAGCTACTCCAAAGAGGAAAGTGATGGTCGCTATCAACCGAAAGGCAATTATGCTCCAGCTGGTAGTTATGCATCCAAAGGCGAAAGTTACACTAAAGCTGAGTCGGATCATCACTATCAACCCAAAGGTAGTTACCAGCCTACAGGTAATTACGCTGTCCGTGGGGAAAGTTATACAAAAGGGGAATCTGATGGTAAATATCAGCCCCGTGGGAATTACCAAACTGTGGGGAATTATGCAGTAAGAGGAGAATGTTACACAAAAGGCGAATCTGATGAGCGATACCAACCTAAAGGTGCGGGTGTGAATGTCCGCAAAATTTTCTCTGGTAACTGGGGCAAATGGGGTAGTGCAAGCTTTACTGAGGATGTCAGAGGTAAGTTTTTGTTGTTTAAAGGTCATGCTTCAGGTTGGTTTGCCCCTGCTGTAATTTTGCCTGTTGGTGGGTGGCAATACGAAGTTTCTTGGTATGCTGGTGGTAATTCACAATTCCACATTTTTACATTATCAGGTGATGGGCGAAGTGCAAGTTGCCAGGATTCTTCATGGAGCATAGGGGAGATTTGGCTGATTAATTAATTATGGCATTTTATTTTTTCGTAATATTATAGTTTTCTTTTGTAAGAATCAAAATCATTAGGCATACCCTGATTTACAAAGCAATAAGAAATTTGATATGAGCTAAGTGAGATATATTGATATTATTTCACTTGGCATTTTTTTAATGCAGAAATACTAACAGTGGATAAGCCAGCTGGTGTCTCACTAATAATAACAGTTTTTATATTAACTCCAATCACAATATGGTTACCCACAAATATCACGAGGTGTTTCATTGGACATTATTGTCGAAATAAATTTTATTAATGTTTTATATGACATCCTTCTGCTATAAAAAGATAAATTCTTACATCACTAACAAAAATTTATTAAAACAGAAAGTTCCGTGTTGATAAACCCAATTTGATGTTTACGGGCGGAAATGACCACACCGCCTTCATATTACTTAGCAAAATACTTTGTTGATTAAATGAGGGTTATATATGAATATTCAAGATAGTAAACCTGATAAGGCGACGAAAAAAGATAATGTATTTCCTGATACTCCAATCAGGAAAAAACAAACTGTCACATTAAATCAAGCTGAAAACAGTGTCAGTAATATCTTTGGCTTTGGCTACTCACATGCCAATTTTTTCAACAGCTACTTCGGAGCCTAATCTCATGACAAAAACATTTAAAGTTCCCTTTGCAGCGCAGGGAGATAGGGTTTCTATTCCTGATCAGCCTCGAGAAGATGGTACTGTTTCATATGCTCAAGGTTATGGTAGTGGATATGGACTTGATCCAAACGAAGATCCTACTGCAATGAATATCGAACGTGAAAAGATGAATGGTATTTTCCACGATATTACCGAAGCCGTGGGAGATATCCAGACCTTTGGCGCGGCGCAATGGACAATGGAGGGCCAACCTTATCCTCTGCGTGGATTGGTTTACCATAAGCAGAAACTCTGGCAATCCCGCATTGAGAACAACAAAGAAGAGCCAAAAGCAGGGAATGCATGGGTAGAACTAAAAGCTGATCTGACTGCTGATGAGGTGGGGGCTTATAGCAAAGAAGAATCGGATGCCCGTTTTCAACCTCAAGGCAATTATGCCCCTGCCGGAAACTATGCGTTGAAAGGCGAAAGTTATACGAAGCCAGAGTCGGATGGGAAATATCAACCCAAAGGCCAATATCTGGAGAATGGCTATAGCTATTCTAAGGCGGAAAGTAACAGTCGATATGAATCAAAAGGTAACTATGCCCCTGCAGGGAATTATGCCTTGAAAGGAGAGAGTTACACTAAGCCAGAGTCGGATGGGAAATATCAATCTAAAGGAAACTACCAACCAGCTGGTAATTATCAACCAGCAGGAAATTATGCACTGAGAGGAGAAAGTTATACAAAAGGAGAATCTAACAGCCGATACCAACTTAAAGGGGCTGGGGTGAATGCTCGTAGGGTTTTCTCTGGAAGTTGGGGAAAATGGGAGAATGTTGGGTTTACTGAAGATGTCAGGGGTAAGTATTTATTATTTAGAGGTAATGGTTCTGGCTGGTTTGCTCCAGCTGTCATTCTTCCAGTTGGTGGATGGCAATATGAAGTTTCTTGGTATGCTGGTGGCTACCCACAATTTCATATCTTTACATTAGCTGGAGATGGACGAAGTGCGACTTGTCAAGATTCATCATGGAAGATGGGGGAAATTTGGGTGATAGATTAATATATTGGATATGATAGAAAGCCCATGTGGGCTTTCTATATGATACTAAGATAATTCTTTTATTTCATAGATGAATTTTTTAAGGAGTAAATCTTTCAGTCTATAAAATTGATAATTCGGCTCTTGCTTCTTTAATTTATGACGATATGATTCTCTTTCTTTTTTTAATGAAGATCTCTCTGTCTCTATTGAAGAACTAAGTGTATCTAGATCAAATGTACTGATAACATGTGGAATAATACAGTACACATTTATAAAGTGTCTAAATTTGAATATACCCCACATATCAGCTTCATATTTTATTGGCTTTAATTCTTTTAATAATTTTTTCGCCGCGATTTTATTTATCAAATATCCATACGTGCCGCTGGCTTCATATGCTTGATATATATGCAATTCTTTTGCTTCGACCTTTCTGTTATTAACATATTTTTCGGCTTTGTTGAGTAAGTATACATTAGGCTTTTTTATATTATCTATATTTTCTATCTCTGATATGACATTATGAATATTATCAGATAATATAGCATCATCCTCCAAGATGAGAGCATGAGAAATTTTTTCTTTAATAATTTTTTCGTATATGAATAAGTGACTTAAAGCGCAACCAATTTCACCTTTGGTTAATCTGCAGTTAGGGTAGTCATATACCAACTTTGACACTTCACAATCAGATAACTCAGCACCATTTACAGCATCTATAAACTCAATGTGTAAGCTCAATGTGTCTGCTTGTCGCTGTATAGCTAATCTGCGGTCTAAATTACTTTTAATATTAATGACGAATATTTTCATAATATGAACCATTATCTTTTCATTATTAATACATATTGTTTATTTTTTGATACGGGGATTTTGAAAAGTACTTTTTCCTTTGATGATACTTGAGGTTCTCCTGTATCTCTTAATCTAATGAAACGAGAGAAAATTAGTTTATTTTTATAAAATTTTAATTTATCTTTGCGGGAATGAGAGGGTAACCAAGAACCATTGAAATGATGTATTGCAAAATTTATCATACCTAATTCAGGAGTACAGAAATAATTAGATGGGTAAATAATTGAGTTATCATTTAAATAGGTTTTTTTTGTTCCATCATATGGGGGTAATAAGTTGAATTCACTTTTAAAATAAGATGTTATTTTTATTATGTTGGTTTCCAGATCTAATCCATTAATTGTTTCAAAATATAGATCATTATATTGACTTAATAAATCACCAATAATAGCATTTTTCTTTTTTGCTCCCATGACCGCTGAAGTGATAGGGTAGTATTCGTCGCCTTTTTCATAACAACTAAAAAAATCTAATTGTAAGAACTCATCCATGTTTTTGGTAATCTCTACATCAGTATCTAAATAGATTCCACCTTCATGGTAAAGAGCATAGAGTCTAATGTAGTCAGAAACAAACGCCCATTTTTTATTCTGGTATGCTTGTTCTGAGTATGTATTTTTGATTTCTTCAAATCTTTCGTTGTTCCATTCGATGATTTCATAATCAGGGAGATGTTTCTTCCAGCTATCTATACATTTAAGTACCAACTCGGGTTTTGGTTGATTACCTACCCACACGTAGTGAATTTTTTTGGGGATCATATACTACTGCCTTAATCAATTGATTTTATCCATTATAGATGAGTATACATGAATCGATGTAGGATTTGATGCAGGGATTAATTTTGCACTGACTCTAAATACTCCTGCCACTCTTTCCATACATAATCCGGGTTAATATCCGAGTAGCCTCTTTTTTCATCCATAGCTTGGTTTACCGAAACAGGGCAAACTATACATGTACCATTGTCACGAATATCTTCGACTTCCTCTCTGGTCAAAGGAGCCCCTTTTTTATTCTGAGCATGTACAAGGAGTAAGATCAAGGCAGGAATGTATGCCAGTTCTAATTTTTCTTCGTCCATCAATCAAATCTCTGCGTTATTTCAAATGATACCCGTGGCTCAAAGCATCAATATCGTTGTGATGTTTTCAGCGTTTACTATTCAATCAGAAATAAATTTCTGTGGTTTTTTGTCAATCTGTGAGCGAGAAGAAAAAACCACTGCTGCCAATTTCGCTGCCAAAATATTAGGAATGGATATTAGGATAATATTAGGAATGTGATTTATATCAAAGAAAAAAGCCACCTTGCGGTGGCCTTTTTTATTCCCGAACTCACTGTTTTATCAGTGGTTTTTAATTTGGTGCCCAGGGCGGGACTTGAACCCGCACAGCCTTACAGCCGAGGGATTTTAAATCCCTTGTGTCTACCGATTTCACCACCTGGGCTAAATTTGGAGGCGCGTCCCGGAGTCGAACCGAGGTTGACGGATTTGCAATCCGCTGCATGGCCACTCTGCCAACGCGCCTTTTGGAGCGGGAAACGAGACTCGAACTCGCGACCCCAACCTTGGCAAGGTTGTGCTCTACCAACTGAGCTATTCCCGCCTTTTCAAACCGCTTGATTTACTTAACTTATTTCGTAAACCTCATGTGCCGTTCGATGCGTTGCATTCTACTTATTTCCCGAAATGAGTCAACACAATTATTTATAAAACTCGATCGTTCGGTGCTTTTTGCATCATTTGGATCAACTTTCGCGCAAATCAGTCCATGCGGCGCTCAAATATTGAAACATTGACCAGAATGTCAGGATTGTCGCAGCGTATAATAAGATGAAACCACCGACTTCAAGTTCAGCATTCGGACGCCATAGTAAAGCAACCAATGCTGCCATTTGTGCCGTTGTTTTTACTTTGCCCATCCATGAGACAGCTACACTGCTACGTTTTCCTAATTCCGCCATCCATTCCCGAAGGGACGAGATGATAATTTCTCGTGCAATCATGGTTGCTGTCGGTAATGTTATCCACCAAGTATGATAATGTTCTGCCACGAGAACTAATGCAGTGCCTACCATGACTTTATCTGCAACAGGATCTAGAAATGCGCCAAAGCGTGTTGTCTGTTTCCATAAACGTGCAAGGAAGCCATCAAACCAATCTGTCGCCGCAGCGATCACAAAGATGATGGCACATAACATCGGTGCCCATTGGAAAGGCAGGTAAAAAGCCAAAACAAAGAATGGGATTAAGGCAATACGAAATAGAGTAAGCCATGTTGGAATATTTAATTGCATAATGCTTAGTAACTATCTGGCCAAGTGAAGTTTATCGGTATGGTGCATCAAGAATCTTAGTGTTTCAACGCATTATAAATTTTTTCTGCCAGTGAATAAGAGATAGACGGTACTTTTGCGATCTCTTCAACACTTGCATTACGTAAAGGTTGTAACCCTCCCATATATTTTAACAGCATTTGCCTACGTTTTGGTCCGATTCCTTCGATAGATTCCAGTGAGCTGGTCTTTTTTGCTTTTTCCCTACGCTGGCGGTGACCTGTAATTGCATGATTGTGAGACTCATCACGAATATGTTGAATGACATGTAAGGCTGGTGAATCAGGGGGAAGCGCTATTCCTTCATCTTCTGTGGAGAAAAATAGTGTTTCCAACCCGGCTTTGCGGTCACTGCCTTTGGCTACACCAATAAGTTTTGGATGTTCTTTATCCCATTCAACATCTAACGAGTGAAAGACGTCTATTGCCTGTTTTAATTGCCCTTTACCACCATCAATGAAAATGATGTCAGGGATTTTGGCTGAATCAATAGCTTTGCTGTATCGACGGCGTAATACCTGATTCATTGCAGCATAGTCATCTCCTGCTGTTATTCCGCTTATGTTATAGCGCCGATACTCTGAGCGTAAAGGGCCATTACTGTCGAATACAACACAGGATGCAACTGTCTGGTCTCCCATAGTATGGCTGATATCGAAACATTCCATCCGGCGGATTTTTCCGATATCTGCAAATTCAGCAAGTGCTGCCAAACGTTGATGAATTGTTGATTGCTGGGAAAGTTTAGTTGTTAATGCGGTAGCCGCATTGGTGCGTGCCAGTTTGAGATAACGAGCCCTGTCCCCTCTGGGGCGGGGCTGGATATGTATTTTTCTGCCGGATAATTCAGAAAGAGAGTCTTCCAGTAACTCTTTTTCCGGTAGTGAAAAATCCAGTAAAATTGCAGTTGGTAATGTCCGGTTCTGGCTACCCTGTAGATAAAACTGCCCGAGGAAAGTCTGTACGACTTCATCTAATTTGGTATCTGTAGGAATTTTAGGATAGTAACTCCGACTCCCCAGAATTTTACCTTGCCGGATAAAGAGAACATGAACGCATGCCATGCCTGCTTCAAAGGCAACGCTGATAGCATCCAAATCATCCCCTTCACCGGAGACAGATTGCCGTTCTGTGACTTGTCGCATAGCCTGAATCTGGTCACGGTAGCGTGCTGCATCTTCAAAGTGAAGTTGTTTGCTTGCATTTTCCATTCTTTTAACGAGTTCAGCCAGTACCTGTTGATCTTTACCAGATAGGAATAAACGAACATATTCTACTTGTTGCTGATACTCTTCATCCGTGACAAAACCTTTGACACAGGGAGCAAGACAGCGACCAATCTGGTATTGAAGGCAAGGTCTGGAACGATTGCGATATACGCTGTTTTCACACTGGCGAATGGGAAATAACTTTTGCAGAAGTGCTAATGCGTCACGTACTGCGTGGGAGTTTGGGAATGGCCCAAAGTACTCACCCTTAGCATGTTTGGCTCCGCGATATAAAGTCAGGCGAGGATGGGTATCACCACTTAAGAAAATATAAGGATAAGATTTATCATCCCGGAGCAATACGTTGTAGCGAGGCTGGTAAAGTTTGATGTAGTTATGTTCTAGCAGCAGAGCTTCTGTCTCAGTATGGGTGATAGTGACATCTATCTGAGAAATATTTTTCACCAAAGATTCTGTTTTTCGGCTGCTTACCTGCACCCTAAAATAGCTGGAGAGCCGTTTTTTTAAATCCTTGGCTTTGCCGACATAAATCACAGTCCCGGTTCCATCATACATCCTATAAACACCGGGTTGGCTGGTTACTGTTTTTAAAAATGTTTTTGAATCAAATTGCTCTGCCACGATTTACCACCCATCACCGACCATTTTATCATCCACTATGATTTATCATATTGGGGCATCAAGTAAACCACAGCGTATTGCTATATGGGTTAATTCTACATCACCCTTGATATTTAGTTTGTTGAACATTCTATAGCGATAGCTATTAACTGTTTTCGGACTCAGGTTAAGGAGTGCTGATATTTCATTCACCTTTTTGCCCTGAGTGATCATTGTCATGATTTGCAGCTCCCGTTCAGAGAGATCATCCAATGGGTTCTCTTTTTGTGGAGATAGCTGATCGAGGGCCATTTGTTGGGCGATATCAGGAGAAATATAGCGTTGCCCGGCATAAACACTCCGGATGGCGTTGATCATATCCTGAGGTGTAGCGCCTTTACTTAAATAGCCCCTGACACCAGCCTGCATAACTTTTGTGGGCAGAGAGCTTTCGGTATGAATGGTCAACATAATGATCCGGGTATCAGGTGAGTAGCGAATTATTTTTTTCGCCGCTTCGAGGCCTCCTATGCCCGGCATTCCCATATCCATCATAACAACATCTGTGCTATTGGATCTGCACCATTTAATAGCATCTTCTCCGCTACCGGCCTCACCGATAACTTTAATTCCCCGTACATCATCAAGTATGCCTTTCACGCCAATGCGAACCAGTTCGTGATCATCAACTAACAAAACATTAATCAAACAACTTCTCCACCAACGTAACACCTACTTTCGATTTTCAAGTTACCCACTGTTTTCCAAGTTTCAGCATGATTGCCATCGCTTGAAATCAACTGGGTATAAAACATTTTTACGAATAAGGGCAACATTATACTGATATTAGCAAGAAACAGAAAGAAATTGTTACATATCAATAAAATAAATATAGAAATAATTATTTTTACGAGATTTGTTTGTGATGAAAACTATTTTTATATTGATTTCAGCAGGGAAGGGAAAATATGGATTATGCGTGAGTATTTATGTTTATAAAGAGTATGAGGGGACTTTCCCCTCATATAAATAGTTAACTAAACAAGTTAAGAATATCTTGTTTAGTTAACATGGGTGTTTTTTCAACAAAGTTGTAATAGCTGGGTTTGCTATCGATGAAAACTTGGTTAGATAATTTACCTAAATCACTATTTTCAAATAGGGCTACAGGGACATAATAAGTACTGGGATGATGCAGGTGATAAAAAAGATGAGTTCCGCATTTTTTACAGAAAGCGCGTTCTGCCCATTCTGAAGAGGGGTAAGTTGCAATATTTTCATCCCCGGTTATCTGTAAATCATTTTTGAACTCTACAGAGAGAAATGGTCCCCCGCCCCAGTTTTGACATGTTTTACAGTGGCATGCATTGATTCTATCAATAGGTTCAATGGTTTTTACTTCTACTGCACCACATAAACAGCGACCTTTATTCATTGTATTACCTATGTATTTAAAATAAACGTGAGTAATAAAATTCTATATCAAATACGGTTGTTGTTTAATTATTTATTTTGTCGAATATGCCATATTTATCACAATTGTTGATATATGATCGATAAATTTCAAGTTACAACGGTAATATGAGGCGAGTTCTTATACCTCCCTGCGACGCGGGGAGATATAACATGCATCTTGAAGTTGAATTAGTATGAAATCATAAAGGTAAAATATTAAGGTTTATTTTCCTTTTCTTTATTATCGCTTTCATCACCATCATCAATATGCCAATTATGAAGAATACGGTGAACGAATGGTGTTACTACCAACCCGACAGCAATAAAAAAGATAGCCTGTAGAAATAACCCATAAATAGCCGCGAAATATTTCCCTAGTGTGCTGGTTGGTTGTATATGCAGGCTCTGTGTGCCAATCATTGAAACAGAATTTAACAGTGCATCAGGAATTGCATGGCTTTCTATGAGAAAAAAACCTAATACACCGGGAATAATGCCAATTAAAAAAATAGCTAGCGCATGTAAAAGGAAGCGAAGTATTCGCAGAAGAAAGCGATCCAGACTAATTAATTTATCAGTAAATTTTTCCATGCCAGAGCCTCCACTAATAAATTTTTATAATTGTACGTTGGTTTTTATTTTTATCAATATTAATTTACGGGCCACATAAATAATATGTGACCCATGATTTTTGTATCGTTTTAATTACCTGATAAAGATTTAAATGATCGTCTGGATATTTTGGAATGAATTATCTTTGATAGAGCATCAATAACCAGCTCATGATTATCATCAATAAAGAAATGACGGCCCTGAAACAAAATAACATTTTTATCCTGTTTGAATAAATCAAACCAGGAATAGAGTTCGTGCTCCGCTACCAGCGGGTCATCGGTTCCGCCAAATACTGTCAAGGGGCAAGCGAAAGATTCAGTACCGGTATAGTAATACTCTTCTGAAATTTTAAAGTCTGCTTTTATGGCAGGTAAAATCAGCGAAAGTAATTCATCGTTATCAAGAATTTGCTGATTTACACGACCAAAATCCTTCAATGCAATTGCAAATTCTTTATCGTTTAATGAACTTATTGGTTTGCGAATGGCAGAAACCTGTGGCCCTCTGCTACCGGAAGCAATAAATTCAATGGGCAATGGTAATGAATCTGCCGCGATTTTTCTTAATAGTTCAAAAGCTACCCGGCTTCCTAAGCTATGCCCTAAAAATATATATGGCTTATTCAGCAGTGGTTTGATGTGGGTATAGACATCCTCAACCAGATTTTGCATATTGTCATAAGGTTTTTCCTTGAACCTAGCGCCTTTACCCGGAGGCTGGATGACTAAAAATTCAACATTTTCTGTGATTTTTCTGGCGAAAGGGACGAAAGTTGAGTTACTACCTCCTGCATAAGGGAAGCAAAATATTCTGATTTCTGGGTTAAAAACTTGACTGAGGTTGATAAAGTATGGCGAGTATTCGTTGTGCACAATAGAATCCCATTGTTATTTTTTAGATACCTTAAAATAAAGGACTTCCACTATTTCTGCGTTTTCATTAACAGAAAGCTACTGTCTTTGGAACATACTATCGAATATTAAAATACAATGCTTTTAGGGTTTTTTGTTATAGTCCTGAGATTTTATGAAACAGGGCAGTGGAGATGTTTCTACAATTATGTTTTTATATTCAATAAATGCGTTGCAACCCCCCAGCGAGCCACATGAATTTGCTCATTTTTCACCTCAATAACAGAGTAACTACAGTTTTGGTGGTTATATCGTGTTATTTCTTCTTGCAAATTACCGCCTTTTAGTTGCCATAACATGGATTGCAGAGTACGACCATGTGTAATCAGGCATACCGTAGCATGACTATTATTTGTAGCCATATTTTGGATGTAACTGATAACTCTTTGTGCTACTTCAATTGTAGATTCGCCTTCAGGTATGACTACTGTGGGGTCTCCGGCAAAAAGCCGTGAGGTAATGTCGGGATAGTGGTACTCAGCCTGTTCAAAGGATAACCCCTCTAATATACCGAAATTCTGTTCGCATAAATTGTCATTAGTTTCCATCTGGCAACGGAAATAATCTGCTAAAACCTGACCTGTCGTACAGGCCCGACCGGAAGACGATGAAATCACTTTGCTGATGGGAAAATCTTTTATTGCTGACAATAATGAATTTATCTGTCGGAAACCCTTTTCAGTAACAGGGCTATCAAGACGCCCCTGAAGAATTTTTTCTATATTCCATTGAGTTTCTGCATGCCGTATAGCAATGATACGCATTATTTTTCCTTATATTTAGTATCACTAAATTTGTCTATAAATAAAATAAATTAATGCATCAGTAAATAAGAAAGATAACTAATTTCATGTGAATATTAAAAAACAAATATTAACAGATTTTTGTTTGTATTTTCATTTTTATATTATTAATAGTGATAGTCCGGAAGGGATTTGTTGAATTGCACTATAAAAAATAGCCACTATATTTAATCAAAGTAATTTTAAACTCAAAAGCTTATATGCTCACAAATAGTTATTTGTCGTGATTAAATTATCGGTATTGATGTTACGGCTCATGCAGCGCTGTAAAAAATTGACGCAATGTCATAGATGATAACAGCCGTTTAATTTTCCTGATTGTGTCAACCATTCTATGGGTAACCGCCAGATAATCCTAAGCCTATTTGTTATTTCGTGTAGAGATAGAATAAGGAAAAACGTCATGAAGGTATTGATAGCAAAAAATGAGGTGGGTACAAAGCATCATAGTCATTATATTGAAAATGCAATACATCGCTTGGCAGATAAATTAACTGAACGGGATGTTGAAGTGGTTATTGCCGACTCTTTTGATGATAGCTATACGATAATTGCCGCTAATGAACCCGTTGATTGTTTAATGGTCAGCTGTGCATTGATGGATGATGATTTATATCAGCAGATCCAAAAACTACTGAATAAGTTATTTGAGCGCCAAGAAAATGTCCCGGTGTTCTTATTAAGTGATCGGGAAAAGGCGGTCTTTTTACTGGATCATGCGATGTTGGAACAATTAACTGAATTCGCATGGATACTTGAAGATTCCTCAGATTTTATTGCAGGTAGGGCGATTGCCGCGATGCATCGTTATCGTCAGCAATTATTGCCGCCATTAATGTCAGCCTTGATGAATTACAGACAAATCTATGAATATTCATGGGCAGCACCCGGGCATCAGGGAGGAGTCGGGTTTAATAAAACACCTGTTGGTCGTATTTACCATGATTATTATGGAGAAAATCTTTTTCGCTCTGATATGGGAATTGAACGATCTTCTTTGGGGTCATTGTTGGATCACACCGGAGCGTTCGGTGAGAGTGAAAGAAATACCGCCAGAGTGTTTGGCGCCGATCATTCGTATTCTGTTGTAGTCGGAACATCAGGTTCTAACCGAACCATTATGCAGGCCTGTATGACAGAAGATGATATCGTTATTATTGACCGTAACTGTCATAAATCCATTGAACAGGGGCTTATCCTGACAGGCGCAAAGCCGGTTTATATGCTACCGAGCCGTAATCGATACGGTATTATCGGCCCGATTTATCCGCAGGAAATGGAGACAAAAACACTCCAGAAAAAGCTGAAACAGCACCCGCTGACCAAAGATATGGTGAAGAAAAAACCTGTCTACACGGTGGTGACAAACTGTACTTATGATGGTGTTTGCTATAACGCCAAACATGTACAAAACCTGCTGGATAAAAGCGTTGATAGAATTCATTTTGATGAAGCATGGTACGGTTATGCCCGTTTTAATCCTATCTATCATGATCATTATGCTATGCGGGGGGATCCCAAAACACATAAAGGGCCAACCGTTTTTGCCACGCATTCATCCCATAAGCTCTTAAATGCACTGTCTCAGGCCTCTTTTATCCATGTGCGTGATGGTCGGAATCCGATTGATTTCTCAAGATTTAACCAAGCCTACATGATGCATGCGACAACGTCACCGTTGTATGCGATCTGTGCTTCAAATGATATTGCTACCTCAATGATGGATGGCAATAGTGGGTATTCGCTTACTCAGGAAGTTATTGAAGAAGCAGTCGATTTTCGTCAGGCATTAGCGCGTTTATATCGGGATTTCAGTAAAAAAGGTGACTGGTTCTTTAAACCGTGGAATCAGGAGCAAGTGACAGATCCTGCCACAGGCAAGAAAATGCTTTTTGCGGATGCTCCGCGGGAGTTACTGACTACAAAACAAAGTTGTTGGACGATGAACCCCGGTGACAGTTGGCATGGGTTTGAAGATCTGCCGAATGACTGGAGTATGCTTGATCCCATTAAAGTCAGTATTCTCACCCCGGGTATGGGAGACAACGGTAAGTTATTGAAACAGGGGATACCGGCAGCACTGGTGACAGCATGGTTAAGCCAGCATGGTATAGTGCCGACACGTACGACAGATTTTCAGATCATGTTCCTGTTTTCAATGGGAATCACTAAAGGGAAGTGGGGCACATTACTGAATACCCTGCTTTCATTTAAACATCATTATGATGCTAATACGCCTTTGAGTAAGGTGTTGCCTGATTTAGTCCACGATTATCCGGATGTCTATAGCACGTCAGGAGTCAGGGATTTGGGCGACAAAATGTTCGCTTACTTACACAAAAATAATCCGGGTGAAAAACTGAATCAGGCATATGCAATGTTACCTGAAGTTGACATGATACCCCGGGCAGCCTATCAGGCGATTGTGACCAATGATGTGGAATTGGTCGCGCTCGATAAACTTCCTCATCGTATTGCCGCTAACTCTATTATTCCTTATCCACCCGGTATTCCTATGTTGATGTCAGGGGAAAACTTCGGTGATAAGAACAGTCCGCAGATTAGCTACCTGCATGCATTACAAAAATGGGATCATGAATTTCCCGGCTTTGAGCATGAAACGGAAGGGACGGAAATCATTAATGGTATCTACCACGTTATGTGCGTAAAGCGTAAGGGAAAATAAACTATGTCTACAGTTGCGGAAACAACAAAAGTGGGTTTGGTTCCCGTTACATTAATGGTAGCGGGAAATATCATGGGATCGGGCGTTTTTCTGCTGCCGGCGAGTCTGGCGGCAACAGGAGGGATCGCGATTCTTGGATGGCTGGTTACCATCATTGGTGCCGTCGGATTATCCATCGTCTATGCCAAAATTTCTTCATTGGATGATAGCCCGGGTGGTTCTTATGCTTATGCGAGGAGAGCTTTCGGGCCATTTTTAGGTTATCAGACTAACGTCCTTTACTGGCTGGCCTGCTGGATTGGCAATATCGCGATGGTTGTGATTGGAGTCGGCTATATCAGCTACTTTTTCCCCATTCTGAAAGATCCGGTTATTTCAACATTTACCTGTATAGCAATACTGTGGATATTTGTTTTCCTGAATATTATTGGCCCTCATGTTATTACCCGAGTTCAGGCGGTCGCGACAACTCTGGCTCTGATCCCGATTGTCGCCGTTGCTGTATTTGGCTGGTTCTGGTTCAACGGTTCAACTTATATGGATGCCTGGAACGTCAGCGGCATGAACACGTTTAGTGCTATTCAAAGTACTTTAAACGTAACGTTATGGTCTTTCATCGGTGTGGAAAGTGCCTCAGTTGCTGCTGGTGTTGTTAAAAATCCCAAACGGAATGTTCCGATTGCCACGATTGGTGGCGTCTTAATTGCTGCTGTGTGTTATGTTTTATCCAGTAGTGTGATTATGGGCATGATCCCGAATGCAACTCTGGTTATTTCATCTTCGCCATTTGGTGATGCTGCTCGTTTGGCGCTGGGGGATACAGCCGGGGCAATCGTGGCATTTTGTGCAGCCGCAGGTTGTTTGGGGTCATTGGGGGGATGGACATTGCTTGCCGGTCAGACGGCAAAAGCCGCCGCTGATGATGGCTTATTTCCTAAAATTTTTGCCAAAGTCAACAAAGCCGGAACGCCGGTGGTTGGGCTGTTGATACTGGGTGTATTAATGACTGTTGTCCAATTCAGCAGTATTTCTCCTGATGCGGCAAAAGAGTTCAGTCTGGTTTCATCTGTCTCAGTGATTTTTACCCTGATACCTTATCTGTATACCTGTGCCGCATTATTGTTACTTGGCCACGGTCACTTTGGTCAGGAGAAAGGACGTTATATTGCAATTACATTTATCGCTTTTGTTTACTGTATCTGGGCTGTACTGGGTACAGGCGCAAAAGAAGTTGTCTGGACGCTGGTGGCTATGATGGTCATCACAGCCATGTATACCTTTAACTACAATACGAAACATCCGGCTCCTTTTCCGTTAGAGAAAAAAGATTAACCTAATTTATATTTAAAAGGGTGCTGCATATCAGCCCCTTTTTTGTTTTATTTTTTAGGCTAAACTGATTTCGTTAATACAATATATTGCAGGTTGGGGGGATATAGATCCCTAATACATATTGAAATCCACTGAGTATAACTAGGTGTTGATGAGTCTGGTTTATCTCTAAGATGTTGAGTTGTTAGACAACTCACAGTAAGTAGTACCGGAACTTAATATACTCGTAGAATCAGCTAATTTAGGTAGTTGAGTTAATAGGAGCGTGCATTATGTACAGAACTATTTTATTACCGGTAGATATCTCTGAGGATGAGCTGACAAGCAAAGCTGTTCACTGCGCGCTTAACATAGCCAGAGAAACAGGGGCTAAATTACATATTTTACATGTATTACCCATTTCATCCGCGATTATTAATGCTTACGCATTAGGCTATATGGAAATTAAAGATAAAGCGACTATTACTGCTGAGAAGGATCTGGGTAAGCTGGTTGCTTCCATTGATCTACCTGCTGAGCGTATTAGTTACTCGATTGCTTTTGGTTCACCAAGAGATGAAATCACTGCCACGGCCGATGAGCTGGGCGCTGATCTTATTGTGATTGGTTCAAGGCGGCCGAATATTACCACTCATTTACTGGGTTCCAACTCTGCGGCAGTCGTCAGATATGCGAAGACGTCCGTATTGGTTGTGAGGTAGTTATCTGAATTAACAGTTGCAGCTTAGCGGCTATTAGTGGTTTTTGTTGTGGTTTCACTAATTGTAAAAACGTAATGGTATAGCGGCTATACCCCACGGATTTCAAGGTACAACCAGAAAAAGGCGATGGCTTGGAAAACGATGGGAAATATTCGATTACAGGGGAGTAAATATGTATAAAACGATTTTGGTTCCAATAGATATTGCTGAAGATCACCTGACTGATAATGCACTCAAGCATGCAGAGTTTTTGGCAAAAATTTCTGATGCAAAGGTTCATCTGTTTCACTCGGTGCCTGATATTTCGAGATTTTCTGTAAGCTATAGCTATCATTATGATTTACTGAGCGCCTTTGCGAAAAAAGCCATTGCAAATTCCGAAGAGGAACTCAAAAAAGTGGTAGAAAAAATCAACTTACCGAAGGATAAGGTATCGTTTTCCGTCGCCTTTGGTTCACCAAGAGATAAAGTGCTCTCTACTGCCCGTGAAATCGGAGCTGATCTGATCATTGTCGGTTCACGCAGACCTGATATTTCAACTCATCTACTGGGTTCTAACGCATCGGGGATCGTGGGGTACGCGAATATTTCTGTATTAGTTGTTCGTTAAGCTAAGTTGCATCAATATGTATCTATTTAACCCCGTCAGGTAAAAATATCTGTCGGGGTTCATAATAAATGGCAGTAAATATTATTTTTTCTTATATTTATGGAAGGGTATACTATGTCTTATTCCAATGTTGTGGTAAGTGCTTTAAAATATATGCTTGAAACAGATAATGTCACTACCTCAGATATTGAAAGCTATTTTTCTCATGATTATATTCAGGTAGCTAATGGTAATGAGCTTCGATTCAATGATTTTGTTTCACATATTAACGTATTAAAAGAAGCTTTAATAAGTACGAATATTAATATCTTATCCGTAGCGGAAAATGGAGATAATGTTCATACCCATCACCTGGTCAAGGTCGTTAAAAAAGACGGAACTAATGCGGAATTTGAAGTATTTGCCAGGTTCCAGCTTAGCGAAGGCAAAATTACCCACTGCAATGAATTGACCAGAAAGCTCATCGGTGATGAACAGGATGATGATTTGGGGTTTAGGAAATAATATCTTCTATATACGCAATTAACTTGAAGATGCAGGAATTAAAGTCTGGAAATTATCGGTCAGCCGGGTAGCTAATTCCTGTCCTTTTTCGGGTAAGGTGACATGAAAAAAATGATGAAGGGTTTTACGGAACGTTTTGGTATCCGGGAAATAGACATTGTTTCGTACCTGCTCATTCGCGTACTTCCATAATCGCTCAATCGGGTTGAGGTTAGGGCTGTAAGGTGGCAGATAATGCAACCTGATATTCAGGACTTCAGCAAAAAATTGTACTATTTCAGCACGGTGGTAACCCGCTCCATCCAGAATAATATGAATTCTTTGTGAAAGCGGATACGCCATCCCGGATGGCCCCAAAAAACAGGACGACATTTTTCGCGTTAATCGTCGGATAGTCACGGATCACCGTCGCTTCAATCCGTTGCAAATTGAGGGCGCCCATAATGTTGAGGCGGGTGCGGCTG
>NZ_JBBMXG010000018.1:0-88260 GCF_037996705.1 Xenorhabdus bharatensis
ACGATTTTAACGGGATTGGTTGCTTACTGCCTTAAAGAGAAAAAGCCATCACTGAAAATTTTCTACTCAGAAGAAGATATTTCAGCAATAGCTTAAGCGGAATTGGGGTTATATTACCTTTCTGCTTCACCACCCAGAGCATCAATCGTATTTTTTATCAGCGCACTTAACTCACCCGTCATCAGGGTAAAGTCGGCATCAAATCGTTGGGCGACATCTTCGCGATCAATATCGTCATTTTGGTCACGTAATGTTTCACTGAACTTTATACGTTTATAAGAACCATCATCTGACAGCATGAACTGAATCCGCTCTTCCCAGTCCAGCGCCAGTTTGGTGACATATTTCCCGGATTCAATGTGTGTTGCTATTTCGTCAGAGACCAACTCCTGTTTTTTACAACGGATAACCCCACCTTCTTCCAGAATGGCTTTCAATTCGGCTTCATCCATCAGAGCATAACCCGCAGGCAGATCCCCTGAGCGAACCCATTCAGTTAATGTCAGTTCAATCGGATCAGCGAACGTCAGAGGAACAACAGGCAATGAACCCAGTGTTTTTCTGAGTAATGCCAGATTATCCTCAGCGCGTTTGGCACTGGCGGAGTCGATAATAATCAGATGGTTAACAGTATCTATCCAGATATAAGTCTGGCTGAATCGGCTGAATGCCCTTGGTAATAAAGTATGAATCACTTCATCTTTCAGTGAGTCTTTCTCGGTTTTTTTTAATTTCCGGTGTTGCTCTCCTTCCAGACGGGCAATTTTGGCCTGAAGTTCCTGTTTAATGACCGGAGAAGGCAACATTTTTTCTTCTTTGCGTGCACAGATCAGGATCTGATTACCTGCTGCATGCGTTAGTGCTTCACCATGAGCACCCATTGGCGGAACCCAGCCTGTTTTCATCATATCCTGACTGCCACATGGGGTGAATGCCAATGGGCTTAATTGTTTTTCCAGTTCATCCGCAGAAAGCGATATTTCTCGGTTTAAACGGTAAATCATTAAATTTTTGAACCATAACATGCAGTTACCCCATATTTATGCATTGTGACAAACGTCATATAAACGTTATTTGAAAAGCGTAGCTGTGCATGATAGCGAATCATGTGGTGAAGCCCTAGAAATTCATACTCGTCATTTTGTAGGTTTTCTTTTTGTTGGTTATACACAATTCTGAAAACAAACGCCCAATTCCTAAAACAAAGTGACGTTATAGTTCTTGATTGTTAATGCTGCTCAGGCAATGATCCTGTAACAACACGATCCAGTTAGGCTGAAAAATTCAGCTAACGGTTAACCACAGAGAAAAAGGTAAGCTATGCGTATAGGTATTGATCTTGGTGGAACCAAGATTGAAGTGATCGCATTGGGCGATCAGGGAAAAGAGCTGTTTCGTAAGCGGGTCGATACTCCTCGCAACGACTACCCGCAGACTTTGGCTGCGATTGCCGGTTTGATAGCAGATGCTGAACAGGCAACTGGCCAGAGAGGAACAATTGGTATTGGTATTCCGGGTGCAATTTCACCTTTTACCGGAAAAGTTAAAAATGCCAATTCTGTCTGGCTGAATGATCAGGTCTTGGACAGAGATATTTCTGCCCTGTTAGGGCGTGAAGTCCGGGTGGCTAATGATGCGAACTGTCTGGCTGTATCAGAAGCGACTGATGGCGCGGCAGCAGGTAAACAAATGGTATTTGCGGTTATTGTCGGGACTGGCTGTGGCTCGGGTCTGGCATTTGATGGCAGAGTCCATGCGGGTGGCAATGGTCTGGCTGGGGAGTGGGGCCATAACCCGTTGCCGTGGATGAACGATGAAGACCGTGCATATCAGGAAGAGGTGCGCTGTTTCTGTGGTAAACCCGGTTGTACCGAGATGTTTGTATCGGGAACCGGCTTTATGAGGGATTATTTCCGTGCCAGTGGTGTACATAAAAAAGGCCATGAAATCATGGAGGCAGTGGCACAAGGGGATAAAATCGCAGAACTGGCTATCCAGCGTTATGAGAGGCGTCTGGCGAAGGCACTGGCACAGGTCGTTAACTTACTTGATCCCGACGTTATTGTATTGGGTGGCGGTATGAGTAATGTTGATCGCCTTTATCAGACTCTGCCCGGCTTAGTCAACGAATGGGTGTTTGGTGGCGAGTGTGCAACACCTATCAAAAAAGCGCTGCATGGCGATTCCAGTGGGGTTCGCGGGGCTGCGTGGTTATGGCCTGATTCTCATAAGTAGCTGCATATTCTGTATGATTGCCCTTTATTTTCTCTGAAAGATGAAGGGCATACCATTTCGTTTGATGAATAAACATAATGTATAAGACATTTCTTTTTTGTCTTTGGCTGCCTGCGTTTGGAAAAATTAAATTTACCTTAACCTGACTTAAGTTAAATTTTCAATTTAATGCATGAGTTGTATTTCTATGTTACGGGTAATAACAAAAATAAAAGTGCAATCAATGCGTATTATTAATCATATATTTTGTATAATAATAGAAATATATTTTCCCTGATGTTGATTAAATATATTCATTGACTTTAATTTTATGGGGTTTTTATGGATTATAAAAAAAGCGATTTATTCAATTGTGAATAATAAAAATTAATATAAAGAATATATTTTTTGTGCTGTGGCAAAAATAGTCTGTGATGATGATATTTAAACGATAAAAGGTTGTTTTATGATTCATCTCACACATTAGTGTAATCTTTTTCTAACCTGTTTTAATTAGTGTGCACCTCTTCACGAAAAACATTGTTTTCTTTAGTTATTATAAATACGTGTAATGGGCTGAATACAGCACGCGAACTTAATACATCAATGTAGTACAACATGATATTGGAGATTTAATTCTCCTCTTTTTTATTTTTCACTTTCATTTTTTAATCTTATTGCTGGTTCAATATGGCATGTTATAAATATTATAACGAGGGAATTTCATTAGGAATAATAATCAATAATACTGATTCTATCATTTTTTAAACGCGTCTTTTATTTTCACGAAAATAGTGACGGGTTTTTATTGCCCTGAATATATTGCGCACAGTTCGTGATAGCGGGACGTATTACCTAAAAATTAATCTTTGTGGGTGTCTTATTATGAAAAGCATGAAGCCATTGGCGGCATTAATTGGATTATTGGTTATTTCTGGCAGCGCTGGTGCTGTTACGGTTTACAATGACAAGGGAACCAAAGTCGATTTGATTGGGCAGTTTCGTCTGAAGGCAAAAACCACCAGTCAGGATCGCGATATCAATATTCGTGACGATGGCAGCCGCATTGGTATTGGTGGTAGTCATCAATTAACCAGAGATATTCGCGTATTTGGTAAAATGGAATGGGGTTCAGATACTCAAAGATCAAATAGCGATAATGCTAAAACCAGTTTTGAAATGTACAACCGTGTTGGTTATATCGGCGCATCCCATCGTGATTATGGTCAGATTCAATTAGGCCGGACTTATATTCCTATTGATTGGGTAAAAAAATCCAGCTATGGCTATGGCAACACAGGCGTATTTTATTTCAGTGATGTTCTGAGCCGTGCAACAGGCTACAGCAATGACGGAGTAGGTAAAAACAATTTCGTGACCCGCCTGCCACAAACGATTTTTATCCAGACCAACAGTTATGAAGGCTTTAAGCTTGCTGCTACCTACAGCGGTAAATCCGGTTCAGATAAAGATCGCCAACATGGTGATTTGCGCCACGCCTATTCTGTTGTTGGTTTCTATGAATCAAAGTTTGGCCTGAAATTTGATGCTGGTTACTCTGCGGCAACGGGAGAAGCACACCGAAAAATAACGGGTGGCGAGCGTAAAGTTTCTGACGTCTCTCCGCAAGACAGCTTACTGGCTTTTGGTATGGAATATTATTTCCCCGGACGTCAATTTTCTGTTGGTGTGGACTACGGTCAGGCACGCTCCCGCAATTCAGGCATGATTTATCAGGAAGGCGAAAACCGTAAACTCAGTTCCAATTCCGTCAAAGGAAATTGGAAAGCAAACCTGTATGGCCTGGGTGCGAAATGGCACTGGGATAAAATTGAAAGCGGCATGTATGCAGGTTATTACCTGCGTGACGGTGATTCCAACACATTCAACTATAAAAAACAGACTTACACCGTTGGTTTAGATAAACGTTTTTCAGTTTCTCAGTACAATAGCATACGTCTGTTTGTTGAAGCGGCATACGATGATGCCCGCAGTGACAACCCGGTTTACAGAGATAAGAAACAGACCATTCTGGAAACCGGCGCACGTTTGTTTTTTTAATTGAATAAATTCTTTCTAAGAAAAATGTTATGGGAGAGCCTTTACCGGTTCTCCTCTCTACAAAGGGGTATAACATGTTGAAGCATGGGTTGAAAATTTCAGCACTGGCAATGTTGGTGGCATTTAATGTCAATGCAGCGACTGTTGATTTACGGGTGATGGAAACATCAGATGTTCACAGCAACCTGATTGATTTCGATTACTTTAAGGATAAACCGACTGAACAGTTTGGTTTGGTTCGTACTGCAAGCCTGATTAAAGCTGCTAAATCTGAAGTGACCAATGCCATTCTGGTTGATAACGGCGACCTGATTCAGGGTAGCCCGATGGCAGATTATATGGCGGCAAAAGGGCTGAAACAGGGTGAAGTTCACCCGGCTCACCAGCTTATGAACACCATGGGTTATACCGTCGGTAACTTTGGTAACCATGAGTTCAATTTTGGTCTGGATTACCTGAAACAGGCGATAGCGGGGGCCGAGTTCCCTTATGTCAACGCCAATATTATGGATGCCGAAACCGGTAAAAATTACTTTACCCCTTATATTATTGTTGATACTCCGGTTAAAGATCGGGAAGGTAAAGAGCACACGATTAAGATCGGTTATATCGGTTTTGTTCCGCCGCAGATCAGTATCTGGGATAAAGCGAATCTGGATGGCAAAGTTGTTGTCAACGATATCACCGAAACGGCAAAAAAATTCGTACCTGAAATGAAAAAAGCAGGTGCCGATCTGATTATTGCCATTCCGCACTCCGGCTTCTCGCAGGAACCCTATAAAGCGATGGCGGAAAACTCGGTTTACTACCTGAGCGAAGTTTCCGGCATTAATGCCATCATGTTCGGTCATTCCCACGGTGTTTTCCCAAATAAAGAGTATGCCGGGATTAAAGGTGTCGATGTGGCTAACGGCACGGTCAATGGCATTCCTGCGGTAATGCCGGGACAATGGGGAGATCATCTGGGCGTTGTTGATATGGTTATCAATAACGATGGTGGTGAATGGAAAGTGGAATCTGCCAAAGCGGAAGCGCGCCCTATCTACGATAAAGCCCACAAGAAAGCACTGGTTGAGCGTGATGATAAGCTGGCAGCGATTATCGATAAAGCTAATCAGGGAACCCGCGATTTTGTCGGTAAGCACATTGGTAAAGCCTCTGCCAATATGTACAGTTACCTTGCCCTGATCCAGAGTGATCCGACGGTTCAGATCGTCAATGACGCTCAGGTTGATTACACCAAACGCTTTATCAAAGGCGATCCTGATCTGGCTGACTTACCGGTTCTGGGAGCCGCAGCACCATTCAAAGCGGGTGGACGTAAAAATGCTCCCGCTGACTTCGTTGAAGTAGAAAAAGGCGATCTGTCATTCCGTAATGCCGCAGACCTGTATCTCTACCCGAACACCTTAGTTGTGGTCAAAGCGAGTGGTGCTGATGTTACTGAATGGCTGGAATGTTCAGTGGGTATGTATAACCAGATCGATCCGAACTCGACCAAGCCACAGGAATTACTGAACTGGGATGGTTTCCGTACTTATAATTTCGACACCATTAGTGGCGTCAATTATAAGGTGGATCTGACTCAACCCGCAAAATACGACACAGATTGCCAGCTGATCAATAAAGGTGCGAACCGTATCAAGGATGTTACCTATCAGGGTAAGCCTATCGATCCAAAAGCCACCTTCCTGATTGCCACCAATAACTACCGTGGTTACGGCGGTAAATTTGCCGGAACCGGAGAAGATCATATCGCATTTGCTTCACCGGATGAAAACCGCTCCGTTCTGGCAGCTTATATTTCCAGAACAACCAAAGAGCAGGGTGTGGTATCAACACAGGCAGAAAATAACTGGTCATTCCTGCCAATCAAGACAGATAAGCAACTGGATATCCGTTTTGAAACATCTCCATCAGAAAAAGCAGCGAAATTTATTAAAGAACATGCCCAATATCCGGTGAAATACCTGAAAAATGATGATGTCGGGTTTGCCATTTATCAAATTGATCTGACTGATAAAAAATAACGCTTAATTGTACTGCCTATAAGTTTCAGGTTGCAGCTTTGGGCTGTAACCTGAAAGATGACGGTTACACTTTGATAGCTGATTTAAAGAGATAATGAGATGAATTATAAATATAAATTACTTCCGATTGTGATTGGCACAGCATTGCTGGCAGGGTGTGCAACCCAGCCGGCTCATGAATCATCAAATATCGTGGATGTACGAGTTCTGGGTCTGAATGATTTCCATGGCGCGTTGAAGGCACCTAAAAATCAGTCCGGCGGTATCGAACATATGGCAACGCTGATTAAAGAGCTGAAACAGGATAACCCGAATAATATCGTGGTTGCCGCCGGTGATTTAATTGGAGCCAGCCCGTTGCTCTCCTCAATGTTCCACGATGAACCCAGTATTGAAGCTCTGACCCTTGCCGGTCTGGAAGCCACTTCGGTCGGGAATCACGAATTTGATAAAGGTAAAACGGAGCTGTTGCGTAAACAGAATGGTGGCTGCCATCCGGTAACAGGTTGTCAGGGGCCAGCACCATTTAAAGGCGCTGGGTTTCAGTACCTGTCGGCTAACGTCACAGTCAATGAAACAGGTAAAACCTTATTCCCGGAATATGTCATCAAAGAATTTGAAGGGATTCCGGTGGCCTTTATTGGCCTGACACTGGAAGGCACACCGGCAATTGTAACGCCTCAGGGAACGGCAGGTCTGAGCTTTTCCAATGAAGTTAAAACCATCAATGCACTGGTGCCCGAATTGCAGAAAAAGGGTGTAAAAGCCATTGGGATACTGATCCATGAAGGTGCAATGCAAAGACGTGACGCTGGTGGTGTTGATGTTAATGCCTGTAATGGCATAACCGGAAAAATCATCGATATCGTCAATCAGTTGGATCAAGAAGTGGATTTCGTGATCAGCGGCCATACTCATCAGGCTTATAACTGCGTGATTAACGGTAAATCTGTCACTTCTGCTCAGGCTAATGGTGCTTTGCTCACTAAGCTGGATCTGAAACTGGATAAAACAACCAAAGACGTTGTTGATTTCAAAGCAAAAAATATTTGGGTTGATAACTATAAATATGGCAAAGACCCGAAAGTAACGGAGTTATTATCTTCTTACGAAAAAATAGCGACACCTTTGGCAAATCGCGTGATCGGGAAACTGGAAAGTGATCTGAATAAGAAACCGACATCCGGTGGTGAATCTGCGTTGGGTAAAGTGATCGCTGATGCACACCTGTATGCCACAACGGCAAAAGAGAGTGGCGGTGCCGTGATTGCCTTCGTCAATAATGGCGGTATCCGTGCGCCAATGGATGCAGGGGATGTCACTTATAACGCGATTTATACCGTGCAGCCTTTCTCTAATGTGATGGTGACTAAGACGCTGACCGGTGAACAGATCAAGCGTGCGTTGGAACAACAGTGGGATCGTACGCGCCCAAGTGTGATGGCGGTATCCCATACTCTTGAATACTCGTGGGATAGCTCAAAACCGGCAGGGCAGCGTGTGATCGCCAGCTCCATGAAAATTAATGGTAAGCCAGTTGATATGAAAGCCAAGTACCGTGTAGCGGCTAACGAATATCTGGCAACCGGAGGCAGTAATTTCTCCGTATTTAAAGAAGGCACCGATCCGGTATACAGTGTTCCTGATGTGGATGCGGTGGTGAAATATTTTGCCGAGAAATCACCGATTGCTTACCCGAAAAAAGACAGGATCACGGATATAAGTAGCCAATAATGTGATGGTGATTGTAAATACAAAAAATTACTGTAGATAAAATCACCATCAAACAGGTACTGTAATCTTTCTGCTGTTTTAAATAATAAGTGCAATGCTAATTGTTATGCATTGCACTTATATTTTTAATCTTTTCAAATTAAGTGAATATATTACTTATAAGCGTAATATTTATAACGTAATAATAATTAAGGTAGTAATAATAAATGAGACATTGAATAAATAATAAAAACAGTTATGGAGAGCGCTAATATGCAAAAAATGATGGCGAGGCTAATAAAAAATAAAATTGCCAGAGTATTAACCTGTTCTGTAAGTCTTATACTGGGAAGTGCCACATATTCTTACGCTGCTGTAGTCCCTGCCGGAACCCAATTAGCCGAAAAGCAAGAAATCACCCGTAATAACTTTGCCGAACCCGCTTCTTTGGATCCGCATAAATCAGACAGTAGCAGTGAATTTGATATTTTAGTGGATCTCTTTGAACGTCTAGTGGATACCGACAAAGAAGAAAAAATTATTCCTGCTTTAGCCGAACGTTGGGAAACTAAAGATAATAAAACATGGGTTTTTTATTTAAGAAAAGAGGCGAAGTGGTCAGACGGTTCACCGGTAACTGCCCATGATGTGGTGTTCACTTGGCGGCGGTTGGTGACGCCGGATACTGTTTCTCCTTATGGGAGTTATCTGGTTCAGGCTAATGTTATCAATGCACAGGCTGTATTATCCGGTAAGAAAAAACC
The DNA here is from genome assembly GCF_037996705.1 of Xenorhabdus bharatensis. Classification (NCBI taxonomy): domain Bacteria; kingdom Pseudomonadati; phylum Pseudomonadota; class Gammaproteobacteria; order Enterobacterales; family Morganellaceae; genus Xenorhabdus; species Xenorhabdus bharatensis. Next base: position 8,783 of record NZ_JBBMXG010000018.1, read on the forward strand.
AGAAGAACTTGGTATTAAGGCCCTGAATGATACAACCTTAGAAGTCACACTGGAAAAGCCAAAAGCAGGCCTTTTGCAAATGTTGGCACATGCGGTGATGTCTCCACTTAATGAAAAGGTTGTTACAAAACATGGTAACAAATGGACACAGCCACAATTTTTTGTCAGTAACGGGCCTTTTACACTTTCTGAGTGGGTCGTGAATGAGAAAATTGTTGGTGTCAGAAATCCTCATTATTGGGATAATAAAAATACCATAATTAATAAAGTTACTTACTTGCCAATATCTGATTATAAGGCGGATCTTAATCGCTATCTGGCAGGAGAACTTGATATTTCTAATGGTGGGCCAACAGATTTCTTTTCTAAATTACAAAAAGAACTGGGTGATCAATTCCATATTAAACCGATAATGAGTGTTTCTTATTATCTTTTCAATACGCAAAAACCCCCATTTAACGATGTGCGGGTCAGACAGGCTCTGACTTTAGCGTTGGACAGGGATGTAATTGCTGGCAGGGTGCTAGGGCAAGGCCAAAAACCAGCTTATCATGTAGTTTCTCCGGGTAGTGGAGGGATGGAATTAAAACATCCTGATTATGCTTCGTGGACGCAGGAGCAGCGCGTTGAAAAAGCTAAAGCGTTATTAAATGAAGCGGGTTTTAATGAAGGTAATCCACTGAAATTTAAACTTTTATATAACACTTCTGATGCTCATAAAAGACTTGCTATTGCTGCCAGTTCAATATGGAAAAAGAACCTCGGTGTTGATGCTATTCTGGAAAATCAGGAAAGTAAATCGCAGACAGAATCGCTGTATCAGGGTAACTTTGAAGTTGGCAGATATGCTTGGCAGGCAGATTATAATAGCCCATTTACCTTTCTGGAAATTTTCATGACAGGAAACACAAATAATATAACAAAATACAGTAATCCAGAATTTGATAAGTTAGTATTAAAGGCAGATGAAACTAATGAGCAAGCAATCTATCAAAAAGCACTTGATATTATTACCCATGATTCACCTGCCATTCCAGTTTATTATTTTGTTCGTGTTAAATTAGTTAAGCCTCATGTCGGTGGCCTGTTTGTCAGCCCATTGGGGCATATTGTGACAAAAGATCTTTATATTATTAAACATTAATTTTCAATGGAGATAGCCTGCTTATAACAGGCTATTTCTAAATTAAATATCTAATTAAAATCGTTAACGTAAAGAAAGTAAAAATATAATAATGGGGGTAACCAAACGATGCAGAAAATAATTTCTGGAATGATAAAAAATACAACATCGAAAGTATTAACCTGTTCAATAGCCATTGCATTAGGCAGTATTAGTTTTTCTGCTCAGGCGGCGGTTGTGCCACCCGGCACAGAGTTGGCAGAAAAACAGGAAATCGTGCGTAATAATGGCTCATTTCCTGCTTCATTGGATGTACATAAAGTAGAAAGTAATACTGAGTTAGATATCATTCATGATTTGTTTGATGGTTTGGTCTATACCGACAAAAAAGGTAATATCGAACCCAGATTGGCGGAGCGCTGGGAAACGAAGGATAACCAGACATGGGTTTTCCATTTAAGAAAAGGTATTAAATGGTCTGATGGCACACCGATTACCGCTCATGATGTGGTATTCAGCTGGCGGCGTTTACTTGAGCCGACAATGGGTTCTCCTTATGGTAGTTATCTTGCAACCGCTCATGTGACAAATGCGAATGATGTATTACTGGGTAAGAAAAAAGCCGAAGAGCTTGGGGTAAAAGCGCTGGATGATGCTACATTGGAAGTGAAATTGGATAAGCCAGTCGCGTATTTCTTACAAATGTTAACTCATCCGGTTATGGTTCCTATCAGTGAAAAAACAGTCAATAAATATGGTGATAGGTGGACACAGCCAGAAACATTCGTTGGTAGCGGTGCGTTTAAACTGTCTGAGTGGACAGTGAATGAGAAGGTCGTTGGGGTCAGAAATCCTCAATATTGGGATGATAAAAACACAGTCATTAATAAAGTGACTTATGTCACCATCGTATCTGAAAAAGCCGATCTGAACCGTTACCTTGCAGGTGAAATTGATATAACTAAAACAATCGCATTAGATGCCTTTGCATCATTAAAAAAAGAAATTCCCGATCAGATGCATATTACGCCTATGCTATCCACTTATTATTATGCTTTTAATAACAAGAAACCGCCATTCAATGATGTCAGGGTCAGGTTAGCATTAAGTTTAGCCATTGACAGAGATGTTATTGCCGATAAGGTTTTGGGGCAGGGGCAGTTACCGGCTTATAATGTCCTTCCTCCTAATATTGGTGGGTTAAATTTAACTCCACCTGAATATGCAGGATGGACACAAGAACAGCGGATTAAAAAAGCCAGAGAATTATTAAATGAAGCCGGATTCAATAAAAATAATCCACTAAAAATTGATTTGCTTTATAACACAAGAGAAACTCATAAAAAAATAGCGATAGCAGTCAGTTCAATGTGGAAAAAAAATCTTGATGTGAATGCTGTACTGCAAAATCAGGAATGGAAAGTCATGCTGGATAATATGCATCAGGGTAAATTTGATATAGTCAGGTATGCATGGGTAGCAGATTATAATAGCCCGATGTCATTTCTGGATATTTTCGTAACAGGTAATAGTAATAATATCCAGCTCTATGAAAATAGTGATTTTGATCAAATGGTCCTTAAATCAGGGGAAACTAACGACATAAAACATTATCAAAATGCAATGGATATCATAACCAATGACACACCTGTTATTCCTATTTATTACTACGTGAGTAATAAGATGGTAAAACCTTATATTGGTGGTTTTCATCCTACTCCCATGGAATATATTTCAACGAAAGATCTTTATGTCATAAAACATTAATAAACAGATAGAGAGTCTTAATAGGCTCTCATCCCATTTGCAGGGTTAAAACAATGAAAATAAAAAATATTAAAAATAGAGCCATAAAACAATTATCCTGTTTGACTGCAATAATATTAGCCGGTGTAGTCACTGTATCCCATGCAGCCATTATTCCCCCCGGAACACAATTGGCGGAAAAGCAGGAAGTGGTACGTAATAATGGTGCAGAGCCAGTTTCATTGGATGTACATAAAGTTGAAAGTGATACTGATTTTAATATTATTCATGATTTTTTCGATAATCTGGTGTATACCGACAAACAAGGTAATATTGCTCCCTTATTAGCAACTAGCTGGGAAACTCAGGATAATCAAAACTGGGTCTTTCGTTTAAGACAGGACGCTAGATGGTCTGATGGTTCTTCTATCACTGCCCATGATGTGGTTTTTAGCTGGCAGCGTTTACTTGATCCGGCAGTTGGCTCACCTTATGGAAACTATCTTATTGATGCTGCGGTAATGAATGCTAAAGATGTGCTTAAAGGCACAAAGAGTGCCAATGAATTAGGCATAAAAGCATTGGATAATTATACGTTCGAAGTGAAGTTAGATAAACCTATCGGGGATTTTATACAGAGACTGGCTCACCCTATCATGGTTCCTGTCAGCGAAAAAGTGGTCAGAAAATATGGTGATAAATGGATACAGCCTGAACACTTTGTTAGTAGTGGCGCATTCAAATTATCTGAATGGATAGTCAATGAGAAAATAGTTGGTATCAGAAATCCCTATTATTGGGATAATAAAAATGTTGTTATTAATAAAGTCACTTATCTTGCTTTAGAATCAGCTAAATCTGATTTGAACCGTTATCTGGCAGGTGAAATTGATATCACGCTGACAATTCCACAGGATTCGTTTGCATCATTAAAGCAAAAATATCCGGAACAGGTGCATGTTTCTCCCAGACTGGGAGCTTATTATTATGAAATTAATAACGGAAAAGCACCGTTTACTGATATTCGGGTCAGGCAGGCATTAAATCTGGCAATAGACAGAGATGTTATCGCTGATAAAGTGTTAGGGCAGGGGCAAAAGCCTATTTATACTCTCCTGCCTGCGGGTATCGGTGGTTTTGATTTTAAACAACCGGATTTTGCTGATTGGACGCAGGAACAACGGGTTGAAAAAGCCAGAGCATTATTAAAGGAAGCCGGATTTAACCAGAACAATCCACTTAAATTTACCCTATTGTATAACACGCTTGAAGCTCATAAGAAAGTGGCTATTGCTCTCAGCTCAATGTGGAAAAAAAATCTGGGTGTTGAGGCAACCCTACAAAATCAAGAATGGAAAGTAGTGCTCGATAATAAATATCAGGGTAAATATGATCTTGTCAGATATGGCTGGATTGCAGACTATGATAGCCCGATGACATATTTCAATATATTCACTACAGACCACACACAAAATTCATCATATTATTCAAATAAACAATTTGATGAAATAGTCATGGAATCAGGAAAAACAAATGATAAAGCGGGTTATCAAAAAGCGCTAGATATTATTACTGAGGATGCCCCAATTATTCCTATTTATTCGGCTGTAAATCATAAAATGATTAAACCTTATCTTGGTGGTGTTTATGTTGATCCTCGAGGCTACTATCTGACAAAAGACATGTATGTGATTAAGCATTAAATACGGATTAATAAAATGACTGCTCATATCTTTAATCACGGGGGTATGAGCTAGTCAAACATGATAATTGTGATGTATCTTGTATTTTTGAAAACAAATGTTGTGTTTTTGTTAATTTAATAATCCCTGTATGGAATAATTATTTTTTGAATTAAATTATAACTTAGCCATGAAATTTAACATGAATTTATATGTCTGATGCCAGATATTATATTTTTTTAGATTCGTTTTTGTTGTATTTTAGATGTGTTATTTCTTTTTATTAGTTCATTACAAATTCATGTTTTATTTTTCATCATGAATTAATTTCATTATTTATTATTATATGCGGAATTATTTTTCTCTAAATTAAAATATAAACACTTATTAAATCAGTTAATTATGATGATAATGGTCACAATAAAATATTGTGATAAATAGTATCACACGTATGTAATGAGGCCAGATAGCAATAATAAATAAATATTGACATCAGATGTTATCAAGAATTATAAAACAACCAGCAGGGCTGAAATTTTGATAAGTTTTTACTGAGTTATGAAGGATAGAGAGCACACATATTTAGTGGGCATGTATATTTCTGACTACAATTAGTAAATTGATATGATAAAAATAAATAATTTATATTTTAGCTATCGAAACAGGGAAATCCAGAATGGATTTTTTAAGAATTTATTTAAATCAAATGAGACTGAGGTGAAATTATTTGAAAGCCTAAGTATTGAAATATTTAATGATGAGAGAATTATTGGGTTGCTGGGGAAAAATGGAGCAGGTAAAACAACATTAATAAAATTAATTACAGGAATTTTAACACCAAACTCTGGTGATATTACCGTGTTTGGCACCTCTCCGCATGGGCGTCCCGCAAAGCTTTTATCTAACCTTGGTGTTCTTTTTGGAAATAGGTCAATGCTCTGGGAGGAGTTATCTCTCTATGAGAATATAGAACTTTTTTCAAAAATATATAAACGTAGTTATGATAAAGATCATGTTGAAAACATGATAGAGGTAATGAACCTTAGAAATATTGCAAGGAAACCAGCAAAAACGTGTTCTTTAGGCCAGTCTGTTAAGTCTAATTTATTAATACATATGTTGAATAAGCCAAAGCTTCTTATTTTGGATGAGCCAACAATTGGCCTTGATATAGAATCACAGATTTTATTACGTAGTATTTTAAAAGATTATGCTGATAACAATGAGAGTAAAATACTTATTACTTCACATAATATGATAGATATAGCTGATATTTGTAAGGATATTATCTTTCTGAAAGAGGGCGAAGTATCAAGAGTAAACCTGAATGAGTGTGATTCCAAGGAAAAGAATGCAATATATTTAGAGAGGTTATTCTTGTGATTGCTAAATTCTCTTTTATAGAAACCATCAGAGCTAAGAATATTATATTAGGCTACTACTTTCTTATAATAACACTGTATGCTGTTGAATTATCCTTTTGGAGTACAATGACAAGTTCAAGTGATTTTGCTCATTACACACGTAATGAGATAATCACTTATATATTATGGTCAGTGATGATTTTTCAGTTAACAAGTATTTCAGGGTTTCCGGAGAGGTTAGCATTCAATATTGAAGATGGTAGTATTGATAGGTTAATTATCATGCCAAAGTCAATATTGCTGTATTATTCTGAGTATGCTTTTGGGCAGATGTTAGCCAGAATGTTTGTTATGTCTCCATTGGTTATTTTCATCATCTGGTATCAGGGTAACTTGCCAAATCTTTTATGGCTGTTGGTTGCGTTATGTATAGGTTTATTCATTAACTTATATTTAACAATGATATTATCTTGTATGGCTTTTAAGTTCAGAGGTGCTTACTCCTTTATTATGGTAAAGGATACGTTATCATGGGCATTATCAGGTGCCGTAATACCATTAGATGTATTTAATGACACCATAAAAATGTTTTTTAATTATATTCCTTTTCAGTATATTACTTACGTTCCTGTGAAAATTGCAACAAATTCAATCTCTCTTTACTTTATAATGAGTGGTTTATTGGTAATGTTCTTCCTGATGATCATTTTCAGCGTCATCTGGCGTTATATGATAAAGTATAATCAAGGGTATAATGGCAATGCTTAATATTATATTTATGGGGTTTAAAAATAGTTTATCAGAAGCTAAAAAAAGCCCTTTTAATTTTTGGATGGCGGCTTTTATTAATTTTAATTTTTATGTGGCGCAGGGTTTTTTCTGGTATGCCATTTTAGGATCAAAATCTTCTGATTATATTTTGTCTAATGACTTCGTTCTTATCTTTTTTACTACTGTATGTCTGGTAGATAATTTTTATCTTTTTTTATTCGGAAGAGGAAGTTTTTTACTGACAAATAAAGTTAAGTCATTAAAATTAGATCCACATTTGGTATTGCCGATAAATACTCAATTTCTTTATGTTGCAACAGGCATCGCATTTGAACATTTTTTATTGTCATTTTTATCTTTAGTCTTGTTTTTTGCTGTTCATATTTATTTAAATACTGATGTTTTATACATGTTTTTGCATTTAATCATGGTGTTTGAGGGGGTTTTAGTCCTGACAGCGATCACATGGATCATAAGAACGAGTATATTCTGGACATCAGCTTTAGTCAGTATTAAATATTCTAACCCTTGCTTTAAGGTGTTAGTCAGACCAGAGCAATCATTCCACGGCCTGATACGTATTATTCTGATGTTTGTGCTTCCCTGTTTATTTATAACCGGCGTTCCCGCTTCGGTAGCAAATGGGATAATGAGTGTGAAGTGGTTTTTTATTCAGTCAGCCATCACATTAATTTTAATCATTGTGGCTAAATTGTTTTTTGATATTGGCGTCAGAAGATATGCCAAATATGTAACGTAAGAATAAGTATTGAAGTTTTTTTAGATGGCAGATAAGTCAGGTTTTTACAGAAAGATATAATGACGAATGTGTAAGTAATAATATAATTATGGAGAGCTTTATTATGTCTATACAAAAAATGGTGACTAATTTAGTAGTAAAGAAAAAAATTAGCATACTCTCTTGTGTTATTGCAGCAATATTTGGAAATTTTTCATTATCTTACGCCGCTGTTGTGCCGGAAGGAACAAAACTGGCGGCTAAGCAGGAAATTGTACGTAATAGTTTATCAGAGCCTGCCTCATTGGATGTGCATAAAGTCTCCAGTGATGTCGAGTTTGATATTATTCATGATTTTTTTGAGGGATTAGTTTATATCGATAGGCAGGGAAATATTGAACCAAGATTGGCTGAGCGCTGGGAAACCAGTGATAATAAAACATGGGTTTTTCATCTGAGAAAAGGAATTAAGTGGTCTGATGGAACACCTATTACAGCTCATGATTTTGTCTTTAGTTGGCGACGTTTGGTTGAGCCTGACATTGTATCTCCCTATGGCAGCTATCTTGAAAATATCAGTATTATCAATGCTAATGATGTGCTTACAGGCAAGAGGAAAGGCGAAGAACTTGGGGTAAAAGCATTAGATGATATGACCTTGGAAGTACGTCTGGATAAACCAATGGGTGATTTTTTACAGGCATTAACGCATACCGTTATGGTGCCTGTGAATAAAAATGCCATTGAAAAACATGGGGATAAATGGACAAGACCGGGTAATTTTGTGGGTAATGGGCCATTTAAACTGTCTGAATGGAAGGTGAATGAAAAAATCGTAGGAGTCAGAAATCCCCACTATTGGGATGATAAAAACACCGTTATAGATAAAGTACATTATCTTGTTATTGCTTCTGAAAAATCTGCGTTAAGCCGTTATCTGGCTGGTGAAGTGGATTTTACTGGCACCATTCCACTGGAGTCTTTTGAATCGGTAAAGGAAAAAATGGGAGAGCAGGTGTATACATCTCCTAAAGTTGGCACTTATTTCTATGAATTTAATAACAAAAAACCACCTTTTGATAATATTAAAGTCAGGCAGGCATTAAATCTAGCAATAGACAGAGATGTAATCGCCTATAAGGTATTAAGACAGGGGCAAAAAGCCGCTTATACCCTTGTTCCACCTAATACAGGTGGTTTCGAATTTTCAGGGCCTGATTATGCTTCATGGACTCAGGAACAGCGTATTGAAAAAGCCAAAGTGCTCCTGAATGAAGCAGGGTTCAATAAAGACAATCCATTGAAATTTAATTTGCTTTACAATACTCATGAATCACACCAAAAAATTGCTATTGCAGTTAGTTCAATGTGGAAAAAGAGTCTGGGTGTAGAGGTTACTTTGCAGAATCAGGAATGGAAAGTGATGCTGGATAATATGCACCAAGGTAAATTTGAGGTTATCAGAAGGGCATGGATTGCTGATTATAATAGCCCGATGAGTTTTCTGAATATGTTTATGTCAGGGCAGGTTAAAAACACTGCTTTATATGAGAATAGTGATTATGATGAAGCCGTTAAAAAAGCGAGTGAGACTAATAATGTATTATACCAGCAGAAAGGGTTGGATATTATAACTACAGATTCACCTATCATTCCTATTTATTATTATGTCAACTCAAAAATGGTTAAGCCTTATGTTGGGGGATTTTATGTTACCCCGATGGGTTATGTATCTACTAAAGATCTTTATATCATTGATATTGAAAAATAAAGAGTTTAGTTTTGAATGAGATTAAGTTGCTCCTATAAAGGAGCAACTTGAAAATAAAAAATATAGAATGTTTTGGTTTTTTATAATTAATGATGTTTTAATATAATTTTTGAATTCACATATTAAGACCAACTACCTGGGCCAGCAGCACCACCAACTGTTGTTCCTACTCCTATTGCTTCAAAATATCCCACTTGATAATAAGATGAATTGAAAAACGATATAACCATTCCAAAGGAAGTTGAGACAATAGCAAAACTATCTACTTCCTTCAGGAGTGTATCAAGATCTTCTGTGAACACTGCTCCGTAATATATTCCGCCTCCAAATGATATAACCCCAAAAGCGTCTCCATTAAATTTATTTCCAGTCTCAATCTCTATTTTAAGTTCTGTATAAATTATAGAACTTTTCATAGTCGCTGTGCCGGTATAGTATTTCAGAGAGGAATTAAGTAAATTCTCTTCAATCTGATTAATAATCTCTTTGTTAGACTTGTCTTCCAGCCTTTCGCGAAAATATTTTATGACTTCTAATCTATGTTGCATGATTAATTGATTATTCATGGTTTTTACCTCTGTGTGTTATTTCAATGAACTAACATGAAATGGTTTATTTTTTTATGATTTACAGTGGTTCTCAGTATTTGAAAATAAGAAATTATTGAACGTATAAATTCTCACGCATGAAAATTTAAATCTGGACATATTAAAAAGTGTAGTATGGGGAGAAATATTTTCAAAAAATAAACTGATTTTTTAACTTGTTAATTTTTACTGTGATATTTTTTGGGTTTTAGTTATCTTTATGATTTTAATTAATTTTCATTGGCTGTTATTTCAATAAATTATTTATTGGATAGTTGTTAAGAGTGTATATTTGATCTTGTAAAGGTTACAGGTTTGTTGGTTTAATCTTGAAGCTCAGAGGATATAAATCTGTTAAATATAGATAAATTTTTCTACTTAATAATAAAGGTGATATCACGCTACTAGAGGAAAATAACATGTTAAATAAAATAATTAATAGAGGAATAGAAATATTAATTTATGCTATGACTATGATATTTTTTAGTATTACTTCATCTTATGCCGCCGTTATTCCACCCGGTATACAATTGAGTGAAAAACAGGAAGTTATTCGTAATAATGGTGCAGAGCCTGCATCACTTGATGTTGATAAAGCTGAAGATAATGTTTCACTAAATATCATCAATGACTTTTTTGAAGGATTAGTCGGAACGGATAAAAACAATAAAATTGAACCTAGACTGGCTGAAAGCTGGGAAACACAAGGTAACAAAACGTGGGTATTTCATTTAAGAAAAGGGATTAAATGGTCTGATGGCACACCTATCACCGCACATGATGTTGTTTTCAGTTGGAGACGATTAGTTGAGCCAGCAACAGTGTCTCCTTATGGCAGCTACCTTGTTGATGCTTCCGTTGTCAATGCACAAGCTATTCTGAATGGTCAGAAAAAAGCGGAAGAATTGGGGGTTAAAGCGCTGGACGATGTGACGGTTGAGGTGAAATTGGAGAAACCGGTTGGTTATTTTCTACAAATGTTAGCCTCTCCGGTTCTGTACCCGATTAGTGAAAAAGCCGTGACAAAATATGGCGATAAATGGATACAGACAGAGCACTTTGTTTCCAGTGGAGCATTTAAATTATCTGAATGGCATGTTAATGAAAAAGTAGTGGGGGTCAGAAATCACTATTACTGGGATGATAAAAATACGGTAATTAATAAAGTCACGTATCTACCTATAATGTCAAATAAATCAGAGCTAAATCGTTATTTATCTGGAGAAATTGATATAACATTTACGATCCCGTTAGAAGACTTTGCTTCATTAAAGAGAAAAATAGGTGGTCAGATTCATATCACACCACTTCTGAGTACATATTATTATGATTTTAATAATAAAAAATATCCGTTTAATGATGTAAGAGTCAGGCAGGCGTTAAATTTATCGTTGGATCGGGATATTATTGCTAATAGGGTTGTTGCTCAGGGCCAGTTACCTGCTTATACCATACTGCCACCGGGGATTGGCGGATTTAAATTTAAATTACCGGAATATGCTGTGTGGACACAAGAGCAACGAAATAAAAAGGCCAGAGAATTATTAAATGAAGTCGGTTTTAATCAGAATAATCCACTTAAATTTAATCTGGTTTATAATACTTCCGAAAGCCATAAAAAAATTGCTATTGCCGCTGCTTCCATGTGGAAAAAGAATCTCGGTGCCATTGTTAGTTTACAGGCCGAAGAATGGAAAGTCATGCTGGATAATGAACATCAGGGTAAGTTTGATGTTGTCAGGGGAGGATGGATTGGGGATTATAATAATCCTGTATCCTTTTTAAATATGTTTAGTACTAACCAAAGTAATAACACTTCATTTTATTCAAATAAAGAGTTTGATAATTCGCTGGAAAAAGCAGGAGCAACCAATAATCAGGCTGACTTTCAACAGGCTGTTGATGTTTTGACAAAAGATGTTCCTATTGCACCTGTTTATTACGCTGTGACTGCGGTATTAGTAAAACCTTATATTGGTGGCTATTATGCTGATATATCGGGATTTACAGCTACGAAAGATCTTTTTGTCATTAAGCATTAATAAACTCAACATAAATAATAAGGAAGATAGCCCCATGCAGAAAGTCACAATTATTACGGGTGGTTCCCGTGGTATTGGTAAAGCAACTGCGCTTGATCTGGCAAAGAAAGGGCATCATGTTTGCATTAGTTATCGCACTCGTAGAGAGCGGGCACAGGAAGTTGTGGACATGATCCAAAGTCAGGGGCAATCGGCACTGGCTGTTCAGATGGATGTAACCGATGAAAAGCAGGTTATCGCTCTGTTTCAGCAGACGGAAAAGGCACTGGGGTATATTACCGGGCTGGTGAATAATGCGGGGATTTTAATGGCTCAGACGACCATTGAGCAGTTAACCGTTGAGCGCTTAAATGCGATATTTGCCACCAATATCACGGGCTATTTTCTGTGTGCCAGAGAGGCTGTCAAAAGAATGGCTTTCCGGCATGGTGGTCAGGGTGGGGCGATTGTTAATGTTTCATCAGCAGCGGCAAGGTTGGGGGCTCCCTATGAATATATCGATTATGCTGCTTCAAAAGGAGCCGTAGATACATTGACGACGGGGTTATCTCTGGAAGTTGCGGCGCAGGGAATAAGGGTAAATACCGTTCGCCCCGGGTTAATTTATACCGAAATACATGCTGATGGTGGTGAACCGAACAGGGTTGACAGAATTAAAGATTCTCTGCCGATGAAAAGAGGCGGGCAGCCTGAAGAAGTTGCAGCAGCTATTGCATGGTTGCTATCTGACGATGCATCGTATGTAACGGGTAATTTTATGGATTTGGCGGGAGGAAAGTAACTATCGCTTTTTTGAACTAAGAACTCAACCGGAGAGAATGGCGTATTTTTCCGGTTGAGTTATCAGGTAGGTTGCGACAAAAAGTTTGACATTATTGCTTAGGTTTAAGAATTATTTTCCCGAACGTTATTTCAATATTAATGGGTTGCTCTATCAATTGGCTATCAGTTAGCCAGTCGCCGGCAAGATAGAGTTCACCATTTTCACGAATATTATCTATTCCCTGTTCCGGCTTGTTTTCAATTTCGAGGATCAGATTAGTGAGATCAGTCTCGGGAGCAAGCAGAGAAAGAATGATTCCATTTGAATGCTGGGATATGTGAAAGAGTGAATCAGAAATAAACCCGGCATCAGCGAGTTTGTTGCCACTGAGGGTTAACTCGGGGATATCAGTGTGGCGAAATAAAACATGAAGACTCATTGGACGTTCCTTGTGTCATTTGGATATTTCGTAATACTTTAGCAGTACTTTAAGTGGTGAGAAAATGATGTTGTGAGAAACGTTAATCTTATTCAGGAAATAAAAACCCTGCCTAGATTATCAGGCAGGGTTTTGTTAAATCACTTAATTAAAATGAATTAAGCTGCGTTAATGCCATATTGAGCACAAACGGATGCCAGGCCACCCGCATAGCCCTGACCTACTGCACGGAATTTCCACTCACTATTGTGGCGGTACAGTTCACCGAACAGCATTGCGGTTTCAGTCGAAGCATCTTCAGTCAGATCATAACGGGCAACTTCAGCTTGTGTGTCATCGTTAACCAGACGAATGAAAGCACCTGAAACCTGTCCGAAGCTCTGACGGCGAGTCTGAGCATCATGAATGGTGACAACAAAAACGACTTTATCGATATCAGCAGGGATCTGATCCAGTTTGATTTTCAGTGATTCATCATCACCATCCCCTTCACCGGTGCGGTTATCGCCAGTGTGCATGATAGAACCATCAGAAGATTTCAGGTTGTTGTAGAAAATGAAATCAGCATCACCGCGTACTTTACCGTTTGCTGCCAGCAGGAACGCTGAAGCATCAAGGTCAAAATCCTGTCCGTCAGTCGCGCGGGCATCCCAGCCGAGACCGATCAGAACATTTTTCATTGTTGGCGCTTCTTTGGTCAGAGAAACGTTACCGCCTTTAGAAAGAGATACACCCATTATTTTTTCCTCATTTATGTATGTATTTAGTTTGTTTTTTCTTTTTCAGGGAACATCAGGCTGGCAATAATACCGGCAGCCAGTACCCCGAGTACGACAAACAGGCTGGTTGTCGCCGAAATAGAATAACCGTGGTGGAACATATGTTCAGATGCGTTAAGCCCTAATTTGATAGCAATAAAGAACAGCAGGACGATAACGGCTTTTTCCAGATGAACGAGATATTTTTTCAGTGCTTCAAGTACAAAGTAGAGTGTACGCAGACCTAAAATGGCGAACATCATGGCACTGTAAACGATCAATGGCTCACGGCTGACAGCAATAACCGCAGGAACAGAGTCAAAAGCAAACATGACATCAGAAAGCTCAACCACCGCCAGACACAGCATCAGTGGCGTGGCATAAAGAGCCGCTTTACCGATACTTCCTGCTTTTTTACTGTCAGTTTGATGACCACCGGTTTTACGACCAATAGCCACATCAGCATTTTCTGGTTTTGCCAGTTCTGCATCGACTTCTTTCTGGGTGAGCATGAAATCATGACCGCGCAGTTTCGGCCAGATGGGGAAGAAACGCTTCACCAAACGGTAGGCTAGGTGTTGTGAGTAGTCTTCAATTTCATCATCATTGTCACCACTTTTCAGCATCATGACGGCTGTCCAGCCCACGATGACAGCAAAAACCATTTCAACCCACGGCCCCAGTGTCAGTAAGCTTGCCCCGATAGCAACAAAAATACCACGGAAGACAATGGCACCGATTATGCCCCAATAAAGAACGCGGTGGCGATAACGATCCGGGACAGCGAACCAAGAAAAAATGGCCATAATGACAAACAGGTTATCGACGGAAAGCACCTTCTCTAGTGCATAACCGGTGATAAACAGACTTGCGACTTCGGCACCGTGATGGACAAACAGGAATCCCGCGAAAACAAAAGCAACAGCAACCCAGAAGACAGACCAAAGAGCGGCACTGCGCAGCGAAATCGGCTTATCATGACGATGCATAAAGAGGTCGATAAAGAGCGCACCAACCGACAGAATAATAAATACAGCAACGGTTTCCATCGGAAAACCAATGTGCGTGGATACCATGAAGTAAGCCTCTTAATTATCCGCGATTACAGATCGAAATCTGCCGGTACAAAGCCTAAGGCTGTGCATATTTCTCTGGCAGCATTTTTTTCATCGTTATCAAAGTCACCATCACTTTTGGCAACTGCAATCCCGACACGTAAAGCGAGCTGTGCTGCTTCCGGCTGCTGCTTCAGTGCCATGATATATTTCATCGCTTCACCTTTGCCGATATCCGCATCAAATTCATAGCTGCTGACCAGCTTGTTGAAGAATTCGATAATTTCAGTTGTATCGAAGACTTTCAGTTCCGGAGAACTTTTGATGAACCCGACCATTTTCTGTTTTTCTTCAGAACTGACGCCGTTACTTGCCATTGCTACGTGTGCACACACAGCGACAGTTCCTTCCATGAATTTTTTGTTTTTGAAACGGCCAACCTGATTGGTCAGCTCTTCGCGACCGGCACTGAATGCCGATTTGATTTTGTTTAAAAAGGACATAAGTCCCTCCGTTAGTTTGTATAACGCGTATGTATTAAACGTCTTATTTACTGCCCGATGTCCAGCGAAAGCCCCAGCCAAAAGCTTGGTCCATCTCTTTATGACCACTAAAATACTGGTTGATACGCTCTACCTGAATGGCGCCGTTGTCATTAACAAGACGAGCAATGGCGCACATGTTTTTGCGGTTATGCCCTTCTGTCAGACGGGTTTCAATCGGAGGCTGGCCATTGACGTAAATCGTGACAATACCATCCGTATTGTTCCAGCTCGGTACACCTTCGTAGATAAAGGCATAGATCAGAACTTCGCGGATATTTTTCCACTCAAGGCCATTGATATGGAGCCATTCGCCATCAGTCACACTGCCTGTACGATCATCCCCCTGTAACTGGACATAAGGCTCGCTATGATAAGCACCGAAACCGTTCCCTAATGCTTGTATCACGTCACGGCTGCCATCACGGAGCCGGACAAAGGCACCGAGATCCAGATCTATCCCTTTATTGGTATTAAACAGGTTCTGGAACATGCCACGGCTGGCAGGCGCTGCTCCCTGATTCCAGTTAAGATTGACGCGGATTTCACCGAAATTGTCACGTTTACTCAGGCTGATAGCGGGTTTTTCTTTCGTCAGAGAAACCTTGCTCAGATTGACGCTTTTCGGTTCAGGAGCCGGAGTTGATGGCGGCGCTGGCGCATCATCAACAATATCGACACCAAAATGTTCTGCCAGAGGTTTAAGGCCGCCATTAAAACCCTGAGCAATGAAACGAAACTTCCATTCACCGTTACGGCGATAAAGTTCACCGAGAATCAACGCGGCTTCTGTGCGTCCCTGAACTTCAACGTGGCCCTGTAGAATCACGCTCCCGTTCAGTTCGACCTGAATGGAAAGGCTGCGAAGGCTGGAGATAGTCTGGTTGCCGTCGCAGGTTGCGGTGAAGGCAACTTTCTGGACTTCTTGCCGAAGAGCGGGCAGGTTAACGGAAAACGCAGTATTGGTATTACCGCCGGATAGGCGAATGGTGTTATCGTCATTATTCGGCTGACCATAAAAGACCATATCCGGGTCGCCCTGCACCTTACCATCAGCATAGAGACGGAAAGCGGAGACATCGACTGCTGAACCTGATAGCACCTTTATGGTCAGCATTTGATTGGGGACGGGGGCATTTCCCCCCGGAGTCAGATTCATCAGCGCACCACCGTTTCAACGATTTGTGGATACATATCATCAATGGTACGCCCACGGCAGGGAACACCATGTGCGGTGAAATCCCACATACCGTTATTACGGCGCAGGGAAGAGATAATAATGCCGGTATGAGCACCCTGTTCGTTTAACTGGTAGCGCGCCAGCTCTTTACCGCTCTGATCAACAACACGACAGAACGCATTTTCAACATCGTTGAAGGTTTGACCGCGGAAACTATTAACAGTAAAAGCAAGGTATTCCACATTGGCAGGCAGTTTAACCAAATCGACGCTGATGACTTCATCATCCCCGTCGCCTTCTCCTGTCATATTGTCGCCACTGTGCCTTACTGAGCCACATTCGGATTTAAGCTGACCGAACCAGACAATATCAATGGAATTGCCGGATGTATCGAGCAGAATGCAGCTGGCATCCAGATCAATTTCATTACTGTCTCCGCCGAACAAACGTGACAGGAAACCTTTTTTTTGGGCTACCGGATCCCATCCCAGACCAAAATCAATTTTAGCCAGCGAAGTGCTCTGCTTGGTTAGCGAAACGGACTGATTTTTACTCAATGAAACCATTAATAACACCTCTTATTTATCGGTGAATTGTTTTATAAGTGATTTGTTTTTTATCGTGAATCGCTATCAGTGAATTGCGATAATTTCACTTATGGAGAAAATCATAATATGACCAGATAGGTGGCTGAAATCCTGTCATATTATGATCCTCACAAATTGTAACTATCTGTTAACTGTATGATAGAGAACAATCTGGCTTCGTGTTTTATAATTTCTTTTCCGTGGAGAAAAGTCAAACAAATTCTGATCTAAAAAATCATATTATGATTGACATTAAGTATGGCCAAGCTCTAGACTCCGGTGCATATTTCACCGAATTTGAACTGGAAAACGAACGTAACAAATTTGGCTAATGTCTATTTAGCAATGGGCGTTGTCTGGATAAAAAAATTTGGTTTATGAAAGGGAAATTTGTTTTATGAAAGAATCACTACTGTTTTTGCCTCATTTCCTGAACTTGCTGAAATTCTTTTAAAAGGCTTCTGTATGACAGCGTGTAATCATCTTCAGCATCACCCATCTCCGGTTAATAAAAAACAAAGTTACCCAAAAACAAGCTATCAAAAACAAAGCTATCAAAAACGGTTAAACACTGGCACTTTAACTGTGACAGCTGAGTGTGATGGAATTCCTCTGGAAACCTTGTTTGATATTGCTGAACGACGTAATCCTAAAAGGGCATTCTTATTTGTCAGCAAAGTGTTAGGGCGTCATATTCCGGTTAGTCCGTCTATTATGCGCACCGTTTATCAGCAGTTGTCAGAGAAATTCCCGGTTAATCTCCCCGGGCCGGTGCTGTATATCGGGATGGCAGAAACGGCGGTTGGGTTGGCGGCGGGGGTTTTTCAGGAAACCCGGCATAAAGCCACTTCTCCGATATTTCTGACATCCACACGCCATCCGGTTGAAGGTGATGTGTTGTGCGAGTTTAAGGAAAATCATAGTCATGCAACCGATCATCTGATCTACTGGCCGAAAGAAGAATATTTGCGCCAGCGGGTAAGCGATGCCCGTACACTGGTTCTGATTGATGATGAAGCGACGACTGGCAATACTTTTCTCAATCTGTTTGAAGCACTGCACCGTGCCGGGTTGGAACATATTGAACATATCATTACCGTGACTCTGACAGACTGGAGTGGGCAAAGCATCATAAAACGCTGTCCGCTCCCTGTCTCGGTCATTTCCCTGATAGAAGGTGAGTGGCAATGGGATGCGGATAGTGCAGCGCCTGTGCCGGTTATGCCTGCGGTGAATGTCACGGCACGGGGAAAAGCCGATATTATCGGTACGCAGAACTGGGGGCGCTTGGGGCTGGAGGATATTCAATATGATTTGGGTGCTGAGATCCCGGCTAATGTTGGTGAAAAAGTCTTGGTGCTGGGTTCCAACGAGTTTGTCTGGCAACCATTTTTGCTGGCAGAACGTCTTGAACAAGAAGGGGCGGCCGTGAAATTTGGTTCGACAACCCGTTCTCCTATTTCCTGCGGGCACGCTATTCAGTCTGTGATGGCATTTACGGATAATTACGGTCTGGGGATCCCAAATTTTCTTTATAACGTAGCGCACCAGCAGTTTGATCGTGTCCTACTCTGCCTTGAAACCCCTAAAGCCGCAGTTGATCCGGATCTGATGTCACAATTATCTCTTGTTGCTCCAGTGATAGAGATTGTGACTTATGATTAAGCCTGTATTTTTTACTGATCTTGACGATACGTTATTTCAAACCCGCCGGAAAATAAATGATCTGCCGGATACGGCTTCGCTTCGCGTAGCTACTGTTGACAGGCAGCTGGCTCCTCATGGTTATATGACAGAACAGCAGGCTATGCTGGTTGACTGGTTATTGGCGAATGCGGAAGTGATTCCTGTGACAGCCAGAAATACAGAGCAGCTTAGCCGGGTACAGCTTCCGTTCACTTCATGGCGCATTGCCACTCATGGTGCGGTACTTCTTACAGCGCAAGGGCAGGCAGATCCGGTGTGGCAATCACATATGCTGGCTGCGCTTAAGCCTTATCGGGATAAATTGCTGGAATTGGCATGTCTGGGGAACAGCCTGATCGCTGCCGGCGGTTTTTCTGCGTGGTCACGCATTAACTATGAATATGGTGATGTTCCTGTTTATATTTCGTTGAAGTGTGATAGGCATGATCGGGCAGGAGAGCTTAATACGCTGCTTACAGCAATGACTCAAGCGATGAGTAATATATTTGATGCCGACGATTTTTATTTTCACTACAACAATAACAATCTCGCTTTTCTACCTAAATGTGTTGATAAAGGATTGGCAACTCATCATCTTTTGCAAAGGCTGCGCGATGAGAGAGGTGTATTTCCTGTGATTGGCATGGGGGATAGCTTAAGTGATCATCGGTTTATGACATGGTGCGACTGGCTTGCGATCCCTCAACGCAGTCAATTTGCTGACACATTAACGGACTCTTTATTCGGAATGCGGGATCCTAAATAAATGAATAGTTTTTCACCTTTTTCTGGCTCTTACGCCAGCGGCGATGTTCATTTCCTATTAAAGCCGGTTCAGCTTGAAATGACCCCGGTTGAGATTAAAGAACAGTTAATTCAGTCTGGTGCCCGTCATTATTCTGAGATGTTGAGTCAGGAGCCAGAACCGACTTCTTATCACCTTGAACTGTTTGATAAAGCGCTAAAAGTCGGGGCGACCAGACTGGCGACTGAAGTTGTTATGCTTGCCAAGGTTCTGATATCACGTTTTGGCGATACACCTATTGTGCTGGTGAGCTTAGTCAGGGCGGGTGTTCCTCTGGGGGTGATGCTGCATCAGGTTTTACGGGATATGGGGCAACGTTCGTATCACTATGGGATCAGTATTATACGGGATCGTGGCATTGATGATACGGCGCTCTCGTATATAGAGCAGCAGCATGGGACGGCTGGTCTGGTATTTGTTGATGGCTGGACAGGTAAAGGTGCGATTACAGCAGAATTATCCCGTTCATTAGCTGGACGACCGGGTTATTCAGGTATTCCCCGTTTGGTCGTACTGGCCGATCCGTGTGGATGTTCATGGCTGGCGGCCAGTGATGATGATTGGCTAATTCCCTTTGGAATCATGGGGGCACCGGTATCAGGGTTAATATCGCGTTCAATCTGGAGTGAAAATGGGTTGCATGGATGTGTGAAATGTGATCATCTGAGTGCGTTTGAATGCAGCAGAATGCTGGTCGATACCATTGCTGAATGCCGAGGTCGTCTGGATTTGGAGACCATACCTGCGGCTGATTGGCAACCTCAGGAAAAAAAGGTTTTGCTGCAATTAAGTAAGAAAGTTATTTCCACTCTTGCTGATTTATATAAGGTCAATAGCATTAATCGTATCAAACCGGGAATTGCGGAAGCAACGCGTGCTGTCCTGAGGCGTGTTCCTGAACAGATACTTGTCCGTTCTAAAAGTGATCCTGATGTTGCTTTGCTGGTGTATCTGGCGCAGCAGAAAAATGTTGCCATTACAGAAGTGGGTAATTTGATTGGTCAATATCGGGCAGTCACGATTATCAAAAAAGTAGCATAAAAAAGGTGATCCGATGAAACAGAACCTTTTCGCAAACCAACTTGGCGCGACTCTTTATATGCCAGCGACCCGCTCAGATATTCCGGAAATTATCCTGTGTAATAAATTCGTGGGATTACGCTCTTTGGTGATTTGTCTGGAGGACTCAGTCATAGAAGAGGATATTCCCGGCGCTATCGAAAACCTCGAATCTGTATTACAAACATTGGCTGCGGCTAAGGGTTCAGCCGCTCATACTGGTCATTATCCATTGATTTTTATCCGTCCACGGAATGAATCAATGGGACGCTATCTGGTTAATACAGTTGATCTTAGTCTGGTCACTGGTCTGGTATTGCCTAAATTCACGCAATCATCATTACTTGAATGGTGGGATATTATTGCTTCAACGCATCTTGGTGTTATGCCGACACTGGAAACTGAAGATGTTTTTGATGTGCAGCAAATGAATTATTTGGCCGATAAGCTAAAATCTCACCCTTTCTGCGATCGGATCATCGCATTACGTGTTGGTGGTAATGATTTGATGAACCTTATTTCAATACGTCGTTCGCGTGAACTCACGCTATATGATGGCCCAATGGGATATGTGATAAAAATGCTGGTGGCTGTTTTTGGTTCCCGTGGTTTTTATTTAACAGCTCCCGTTTGTGAGCATATCGATAATTTGGAGTTACTTGAGAAAGAACTTGTATTGGATATAGCTCATGGGTTTGTCGGGAAAACGGCTATTCACCCACGGCAAATAGAACACATCCATAAGGCATTGATGGTGAATGACCATGATTATGCTGATGCCTTACAAATCCTGAATGAAAAGCAGGCGGTATTTAAGTTTCAGGGCGCAATGTGTGAACCGGCAACACACTGGCGCTGGGCTGAAAATATTCTGGAACGGGCGAAATACAATGGTGTCTGTTCAGGAAGTGAAACTGAAAATTATGGGTTTTTTAACTAGCTTTAATATTGATTTACCGGCATGAGAAGCTATGCTGGATGTTGTGTTTATATATTAGGAAGTTATTGTATTCCTGACTTGGTAATTGAAAACGATGTTACTTAGCCCCAAACAACTCAGAAATTTTAAATTAACTTTGCTGCTTTCCCATGAAAGACCTGTCAGCAAGGTAAAAGTGATCGAGGCACTCAGTTGTTCTGGTCCAACTTTGACGCGTACTTTAAGGGAACTAAGGGATCACTATCGTGCTGATATCCGGTTTAGCAAAATGGGAAATACTTACCAACTAGTCGATAAAGGATTATTGACCAGAAAAGAGGTGCGCAGGATTGAAGAGCTGCTCACTCAGCATAATAACTTTGAGTTAAAGGAAGCCACCAGCCACGTTTTCCTTGATAAGGAAAAGAAGAAACCGGTTTCTCTGTCATTGCGGATGTCTGTCATCCGAAAAATAGACGGGCTGTCTAATCGGCTCGGAACGAGCAGAAGTGAGATAGTTGAAATGTTCGTAGATCGGTTTATCGACGAATTACAGAAAGAAACCGTGAATGGCAATTCACGAAAAAGAACCGAGTCCCTTAATGCCAGCGAATAATATTGAGCTGGCATTAAGGCGGGTATACCCTTCGTCTTTCAAGCTGCCTCTTTGTTGGCTGCGCTCGTTCACCCCAGTCACATAGTTAGCTATGCTCCTGGGGACTCTCTCCCTTGCCGCCGCGATGCAATTCGAAATCCATTGGATATAAGATTTCGTTCTAATGATGATGGCGTGTGAGTTTATCCAGATATCCCATCACAAATGCTGATACCACAAAAGTGAGGTGGATAATCACATACCACATTAATTTACTGTCTGGCACATTCCGGGCATCCATAAAGACACGTAGCAGATGAATGGATGAAATGGCAACAATGGAAGCCGCAACTTTATTTTTAAGTGAAGTGGCGTCCATTTTCCCTAACCAGTTTAATTTCTCTTTGTGCTCTTCGATATCTAGTGTTGAAACAAAGTTTTCATAACCGGAGAACATGACCATCACCAACAACCCGCCAACCAGAGCCATATCAATCAGAGAAAGCAAAGTCAGGATCAACTCTGATTCAGCAATGGAAAAAATATGTGGCAGGACATGTATGATTTCCTGAAAGAATTTTATAGCTAGTGCAAATAAAGCCAGTGATAAACCAAAATAAACGGGTGCAAGTAGCCAACGGGAGGCATACATTGTGTTTTCAATAAATCTTTCCATGTTGTTCTGAATATGTTGCAAAAGGAGCGGCATTATAGATCAAGATCGTGTGTGAGCTAATACATATCAACGAACCCTGAATTCTGACTCCAGTTTACTGATCCCTAATCCATTCATCTTTTCCACTTTGATCTGCACAGGGATCCGCTCTTTCATGGCCTCAACATGGCTGATAACGCCGATGGTTTTTCCGGTTGCATTAAGGTGATCGAGTGCATCCAGTGCGATATCGAGCGTTTCAGCATCCAGCGTACCAAAGCCTTCATCAAGAAACAGGGATTCTATTTGGGTTTTGTTGCTCACCAGATCAGACAGGGCTAATGCCAGCGCTAGGCTGACAAGAAAGCTTTCGCCGCCGGAAAGCGTTTTGGTATCGCGAATAGCATCGGCTTGCCACATATCAACCACTTGTAATTCAAGGCCGACATCATCTTTGTTTTGACGTTTGCGTTGCAGGTAGTAACGGCCATGCAATTTTTCTAACCGGCCATTCGCCAGATGCACCAAATGATCCAGTGTCAAGCCCTGTGCAAAACGCCGGAATTTAGCGCCATCCGCCGAGCCGAGCAGGTTATTGAGATAGCTCCAGTCATCATAATTCTGTTGAGAAAGTGCTATTTTATCCAACAATTCCTGTTGCTGATGCCTGCTGTTGGCATCACTGG
The DNA here is from genome assembly GCF_037996705.1 of Xenorhabdus bharatensis. Lineage (NCBI taxonomy): Bacteria > Pseudomonadati > Pseudomonadota > Gammaproteobacteria > Enterobacterales > Morganellaceae > Xenorhabdus > Xenorhabdus bharatensis. The sequence continues at coordinate 32,337 of NZ_JBBMXG010000018.1, forward strand.
TGAGCCGGTTTTTGACTTCACCTTGCTGCTGGTTATTTTGTCTTAATTCATTAGAGGTATGACTTAACAACTCAGCTAATTGTGATGGTTCAAACTGTTCCAACAGTAACGGCGATTTTTCCCTGTGGCGCTGTAACAGGATTTCAGATTCGTGGCACCGTGTTTTAGCTTGTAGGTTCTGTTTGGCAAGCTGTTCCTGTAGCTGTTGCAGGCTTTCCCGTTGTTCCGGCGCCAGTAAAGCACGTTCAAAAGTGGCCTGATTAGGAATCTCTTGTTGTTGCAGGCCTTGCTGGAAGGTGTCAGATGCCTGTTTGTATGCAGCTTCGGCAATATGGCAGCTTCGTGTGATTTCACCGGCAGCACCTGTTAATTGATTTACCTGATTCTGTAACTGTTGTCGATCAGCAGTGGCTTGTTTGCAGGCGTTATCCAGTTCGCTCGCTTTTTGTTGCAATTCCTGACGAACGGTGTTGACGGACTGTTCGCCAAATAATTGATAACGTTCCTGCTGGGTTTGTTGTAATACCTGTTTCTGCTGTTGTTGCTGTTCAGCCAATATTTGTTGTTTATTGATTATTCTGCTTTTTTGTTTTTCCAATTCACTTAGTTTGCTTTGCAGGACGGCCTGTTCCTGCTGCAATTGCTGCCATTTTTCGCGGGAGCTGTGATAGTTTTTCAATTCAGTTTCACGTTGTTGTAACCAATTCCCCACTTCCTGCGGTTCCGGCAGTGTAAACGGCGTATCGTGCAATGTATTGATTAATTGCTCTGTTGTTGTGGCATATTCTGTTTCTGCCTGATGGAGTTCAGCCGTATTTTCCTTCAATTGCCTCTGATATGACTCTTGCCTGACTTTTTCCAATGCTGATTTTTGTTCATCTGATTTGTACTGTTCTCGGTGAGTTGAGAGCGTTTTTTCTGCAATTTGGTACTGTTTTTCAGCTTGCGTCAGTGTTTCATATTGTTTTTGGGATTGGGTATAGGCGGACTGGCGCAGGGCAATAAAATGCCTGACAGGTTCAGCTTCCATTGGTAATTCAGGTGCTTGCAGTTGTTGACGATGGTATTGCCATTGTTTAGTAATTTCTGCCAACTGAGATGTGAGATGTTCTATGGATTGCTGTAATTGTTCCCCCTGTTGTTGCTGGAATAGTTGCTTTTGTTGTAACGCAGAACGCTCTCCCTGTAGCTGTTCTATTTTTTGGCTAAGCACTTTCAGCCGTTCTTCTGATTTTGGTAGGGTGATGTTCTGGTATTCGCTGATTAAAGGGTGCTGACTCGATCCACAAAGCGGGCAGGCCTCTCCCTCTTTTAGCTGATTACGCTCCTGTTCCAGACTGATAATACGTTGTTCCAGACGAATTCGGGCGGTTAAATCCTGATGGTGTTGTTGTGTTTCTGTCAGTTGTAACTCAATGGTGTTTAACTGCTCAGGTAAAGGTTTCAGTAACGCTTGAGTTTGTGCAAATTGCGCCTGATTGGTTGAGATCGTTGCCTGTATTTGCTCGATCTGGGGCAGAAAAATTTCCAGCTGGTTTTGTGAGCTGAGTTGTGATTGGTAATCTGATAACTGTTTTTGTAGTTGCTCGGAAGAGTATTCGGTTTGTAAACTCAACAGTTTTTTTTCTGCAAGTTCAAGCAAATCCTGTAATGGCTGGCAATGTGCTGCCTGTTTTTCCAGCTCTGTCTTTAAGCTGTTCAGATTTTCAGTTATATGGGCAAGCTCAGTAGTCACTTGCTGTTGTTTTTGCCTGAACCTGATTACCTGTTCCTGCTTTTCTTTCTGATGGGAAAAGAGTTGTTTCCATTCTGGTAACTGTCTGTCGAGAGTGCGGAAATGAGGATGTTCTTCATTGTATGTCTCCAACACTTTCTGTTCTTTATTCAGCGAAGTGTGCTGGTTTTCAGCCAGTTGATACTGAGCTGATATTTCAGCTAGCTCCTGATCCTGCACAGAGGCTTCTTTTTCCAGTGTGAGCAGATCCTTGGACTGAATAGCAATCTTATGATCGAGTGGTGTAACCTGCTCTGAGATCAATTTTTCCTGCTGTATATGATGCTGTTGATATTCTTTTTGAGCCTGTTCCAAATTAAGCTGTTTTTGTTGAGCGGGTTGCAGTAAAGCAATCTGTTGTTGCAGCTCTGATTGAATTTTTCTGCTTTGCTCATCAAGGCGTTGTTGTTCGGTTAAAGCACGATTGTATGCATCCCACAATGGTCGGATTTTTTCAGCCGGTTCGCTGGCGGTCAATTGTTGCAACTGAGGGGCGGAATCCTGTATAGCCTGTTCAGTCTGTTGCAGTGATAACTTATGGTTCGTTAGTGACTGTTCCAGTTCATGCTGCCGTACAAGCCACTGTTCAGTAACCTGTAAATCTTTTAGCTGCTGACCAAGTTGGATTTCTGCGGCAATCAGCTGTTGCTGTTGATTGTGATACTCTTCCAGTTGCTCTGACGTTAATAATTCAATTGAAGATGCTTTTGCCTGCTGAATATTCAATTCGGACTGGGCTTCTTTATGGCGTTGATAAATCTCCTGTGACAGAATGCCATAAATTTCTGTACCGGTAAGTTCTTCCAATAAATCAGCACGATCTTTATCATCGGCGTTTAAGAATGCTGCAAAATCCCCTTGTGACAGGAGTATGGATTTAGTAAATCGTTTAAAATCAAGACCCGTTATTTCAGCAATTTTTTCTTTTTTATCAGGAATTTTGTCAGCCAGAATTTTGCCAGTTTTTTTATCTGCTAATTCTCCTTTTGGTGGCTGGAGTTTTCCCTCAGCCTGATTGCGGGCACGCCGCTGACTCCAGAATGCCCGATAAGCCACTCCTTTGACTTCAAATTCGACTTCTGACAGACATTCTGCGGTATGGCGGGTCATTAATTCGTTCTGATTGGCTGAAATCGTGCTGAGCCGTGGAGTCTCGTGATATAAGGCAAGGCAGATGGCATCCAACAGCGTGGTTTTTCCCGCTCCGGTTGGGCCGGTAATGGCAAATAATCCATTGCTGGCAAAAGGCTCTGCTGTGAAATCAATTTTCCATTCGCCTTGTAGAGAATTAATATTTTTCAACCGTAAACTAAGAATTTTCATACTGCATCCTGACCGTTATTCCTGATTGTTATTTTTGTGTACGTTGCTGAGTAATATCATCCAGTGTTTGCCTGAACAGAGTCGTCAGGCGTTGTTTTTGTGGCTGATCGTCAATTTCCGCCATCGCTAGTCGCCGTTCGAAAACTTCGGATACGCTTAATTCTGTCAGCGTCTCTTTATTTGTCTCTGATAATGAGATTTGACGAGCAATTTTGCTGCGGCGCAACAGAATAATTTCTACAGGTAAATCCGTAGCCATAGCTTGAATACGTTTCTGGATGTCATGCAGATAATCCTGCGTTGCGACTTCAATATCCAGCCAGACAGGACGATCTCCCTGATAGTCACGAAAAGTTTGTAATTGCGCTTCTATTTGTTGCAGGTTACCCCGAATGAGTTGCATTGGCTGATAATTCGGAATAGGTAACAGGGTGAGGTGACTGAATTTACCTTCCTGAAAATCCGCCAGACAGACACTTTTTTCTTGCCCGACTTCATCAAAACTCAAAGGAATAGGAGAACCGCTATAACGGATATGCTCAGTTTTATTGACCGACTGCGGGCGGTGAATATGTCCCAGAGCAATATAGTCCGCAGGAGGGAATGCTTGCGCCGGAAATGCGTCCAATGTGCCAATATAAATATCTCGGACTGAGTCAGTCGTGGAGGCTCCAACTGTGGTTAGATGACCGGTTGCGATAATCGGTAGAGCTTGACCAAGTTGCTCCCGCAAGCTGCATGCCTGTTGGTAGAGCTGGTGGTAGTGTTCAGCGATGGCATCCTGTAAAGCTTGTTGTTTCTGTATGGCTGATTGACCTGCTTTGCTGAACATAATATCTCGTGGACGCAGATAAGGAATGGCACACAGAATCGCTCCAGCCTGACCATTTCTGTTATTCAATACCTTAATTTGCTGTTGGGTATCAGTTTCAGCACAGGCAATAACAGTGGTATTCAGATAAGAAAACAGGGTTTTTGATTCATTGAGTGTTGCGACGGAGTCGTGGTTTCCCCCAAGAATGACAAGCTGGCAGCCAGTGGATTGTAAATCCACCACAAATCTGTTGTACAGTTCCCGGGCATAGCTGGGGGGAGAACCTGTATCGAAAACATCTCCGGCAATAATCAGGGCATCAACCTGATGTTCATTTATTTGCCTGATAAGCCACTGTAAGAAGTGCTGATGCTCTGCTGCACGGTTTTTGGTAAAGAAATATTGCCCGAGATGCCAGTCTGACGTATGAATAATCCGCATATTTTTGCTCTGCCTATCTTACCTGTGTTACTGCTTTACGCTGTCCCTGCGTCCAGCCTACCCTGTTCAGATGTTAATTATAATGAGTGTTCTTCGGATGTCGTGGGTAATTATAATCTGATTCACAGATTTTCGAGCGGCCTCGCAACGGCAATGAAATAGAGTCATTGGCTGATAAATTCTCCGTAATGTTGGTTACAGTTTTATGATTAAGATGAAATCTATTTCATAAAACTGTAATAAAATTGACTCACAATAGTTCACTGTGAATTTTGCTGACTTCAATCATACTGACAGGATTAACCATGGTTAGACGTATTTTGGTTGTTGAAGATGAAGCCCCAATTCGTGAAATGGTCTGTTTTGTTCTGGAACAGAATGGATATGAGCCTGTTGAAGCAGAAGATTATGACACTGCCGTCGGGTGTTTATCTGAGCCTTATCCTGATTTAGTCCTGCTGGACTGGATGTTACCCGGTGGTTCAGGAATTCAAATTATTAAACAGATGAAGCGCAATAACACCACAAAAGATATTCCTGTCATGATGGTGACCGCACGGGGAGAAGAAGAAGATCGAGTGCGTGGGTTTGATGTTGGGGCCGATGATTATATTACCAAGCCATTTTCCCCCAGAGAGTTAATTGCCCGCGTTAAAGCTGTATTGCGGCGTATTTCCCCAATGGCAGCAGAAGATATTATCAATATAGAAGGGTTGATGCTGGATTCCACATCCCATCGTGTTTCCAGTCAGGGGCAGAGTGTTGATATGGGACCAACCGAATTCAAACTTCTTCATTTTTTCATGACGCATCCGGAGCGTGTTTATAGTCGCGAGCAGTTGCTCAACTATGTGTGGGGAGCAAATGTTTATGTGGAGGATCGCACAGTAGATGTACATATCCGCCGTTTGCGCAAAGCGCTCGAAATAGGTGGGCACGATAAAATGGTACAGACTGTTCGTGGCACAGGGTATCGCTTTTCTACTCGTTATTAATCTTTCTGGCCGGTTTTTTGGCTCATCTGCATAAATTTAATTTGAGAAGCGGATAGATAATGAAGCAACTTGAAAGACAGCAAACATGTACTGGAGAGAGTTAAGTGCTTGAGAGATTATCCTGGAGGAAGCTGGCACTGGGGCTGTTTATTTTCTGCCTGCCTGCAGTTATTTTGTCTTTTTTTGTCGGTCAACTGGCGTGGTTGCTGGTTATTACCTTACTTATGGCATTAGTATGGCATGGCTATAACTTACTGAAGTTATCTGACTGGCTCTGGCTTGATCACAGTATGTTGCCTCCGGCAGGCAGGGGAGGATGGGAGCCGGTTTTCTATGGTATTTACCAGTTACAGCAACGTAATCGCAAGCGGCGCAGGGAACTGGCATTATTAATTAAACGGTTCCGCAGTGGTGCCGAATCATTGCCGGATGCCTTGGTCATGATGACAGAGGAAGGAAATATTTTTTGGTGTAATCGTCTGGCCCAGCATTTATTAGGGTTTCGCTGGCCGGAAGATAATCGACAGTCTATTTTCAATCTTCTTCGCTACCCTGATTTCAGCCGTTATATGATAGCGGGGGATTTTACCTCTCCTCTCTCTCTTGAATTAAATAATGGTCATATTGTGGAATTTCAGTTGATGCCTTACTCGGAAAGTCAATTATTGATGATTGCACGTGACATCACGCAAAAAAGGCGGCTGGAAAACTCCCGCCGTGATTTTTTCGCAAATGCCAGTCATGAACTGAAAACACCGTTAACAGTGCTACAGGGATATCTGGAAATGATGCAGGATCAGGAGATCAGCGGGAAAGCAAACCAGAAAGTAGTGAGTACTATGCAGGAGCAGGTGCAAAGAATGGATTGTCTGGTCAGCCAGTTATTGCATCTTTCCAGAATTGAAATCGGCCCAAAGGTAGACATGCACCATATGGCCGATGTTCCGGCTGTGCTGGCTTTATTAGAGCAGGAAGTACAGACATTGGCAGGTAAACAGTACGATATTGTGTTTAATGTCGATAAAACATTACATGTGCTCGGAAATGAAGAACAGCTCAGAAGTGCAATGTCGAATCTTATCCATAACGCTATTAACCATACCGAAAAAGGAACCCGCATAGAGGTTAGCTGGTTGAGAACAATTCATGGGGCTGTGTTTAAAGTCGAGGATAATGGAGCAGGGATCAGTCCTGAGCATTTGCCGCGACTGACAGAGCGTTTTTATCGCGTTGATCGCGCGCGCTCGAGAAGAGTTGGTGGAAGCGGGTTAGGGCTGGCGATCGTGAAACATGCCTTACATCACTACAATACACACCTTGATATCACAAGTACGGTCGGCAAAGGCTCTGTATTCAGCTTTTTATTATCTCAGCAGCTTATTACTCCTAATATAGAAACTGATTAAAAAATCATAGGGTTAATAAAATTTAATGGTAATAATACAGGCAAAAAAATGATTTATTAGCCAATGTGGGCAAAAAAAGTGCAAATCATATAGGGTGTATTCAATGATAGATGATAATAATCACTAATTTTAAAATTAGTTTGAAATATTGCTCTGCTTTTCGGTTTGTTACTTGCCTTTTAACGCTATAAAAGTTTTACTTGTGGGCAGTTGTTGGCGATTCTACCTGTTATTACCATTATCATTTTGTATCTTACAAGTATCAGTAAATATGATACTGATCACTGACTGTTTCATCAGGATCCAGTTTCGCCAGTGAAAATTCAAGTGCTTGCAATGTTTCCTATTGTATATGCAATTCTTTTAGCAACAATAATGTAACAATCATTATGACATATCGTTTATCATCTAAAGATATTTGGGCATTAGGCTTTATGACCTTTGCCCTGTTTGTTGGTGCGGGAAATATCATTTTCCCGCCTATGGTTGGCTTACAGGCGGGTGAGAATGTTTGGATCGCTGCTGCGGGCTTTTTACTTACGGCTGTAGGCTTGCCTGTTATTACTGTTATCGCGCTGGCGAAAGTCGGGGGCGGTATTGAAGCGCTGAGTTCTCCTATCGGTAAAACAGCGGGTTTAATACTGGCAACGATCTGCTATTTGGCTGTCGGTCCGTTATTTGCAACGCCGAGAACAGCAACAGTTTCTTTCGAAGTGGGTATCGCTCCGTTAACAGGTTCAGGAGACCTTCCACTTTTTATCTATAGTGTCATTTATTTTTTGCTGGTGATTTTGGTTTCACTTTATCCGGGCAAATTACTGGATAGCGTCGGGCATGTGCTGGCACCAATCAAAATAGCGGCATTGGTGATTCTTGGAGGGGCTGCGGTACTCTGGCCTGCGGGGCATCCTATTACTGCCGTTGAGACTTATCAGGAGATTCCATTTTCAAATGGTTTCGTGAATGGCTATCTGACAATGGATACTCTGGCGGCGATGGTATTTGGTATTGTTATTGTCAATGCTGCACGTTCTAGAGGGGTGGAGTCTTCTTCATTACTGACGCGTTATACGATGTGGGCAGGTTTGATTGCTGGGCTTTGTCTGACTCTGGTTTACCTTTCTTTGTTCAAACTGGGAGAGGGAAGTGGCGACTTAGTACCAACGGCTGACAATGGTGCGGCTATTCTGCATGCCTATGTTCAGAATATCTTTGGCAACTATGGCAGTTTCTTCCTTGCGATACTGATCTTTATTGCGTGTATGGTAACGGCGATTGGCTTAACTTGTGCCTGTGCTGAATTTTTCAGCCGTTATTTGTCACTTTCTTATCGCACTCTGGTCTTACTGTTGGGTCTCTTTTCCATGTTGGTTTCCAATCTGGGGCTGAGCCATCTGATTACGTTTTCAATACCGGTACTTACAGCAATTTATCCGCCTTGTATTGCCCTGATATTGCTGAGCTTTACTATTCGCTGGTGGCATAATTTTACCCGTATTCTGGCCCCTGCTATGTTGGTAAGCCTGATATTTGGGATTTTGGATGCGATAAAATCATCTCATTATTTGTCACATTTGCTGCCAGAGTGGGCTACTCACCTGCCTTTGGCAGATAAAGGTCTGGCATGGTTAATACCAACTCTGCTGTCAGTGGTTGTATTTGCTTTTTATGATCGCATTGCGGGAGAAGCCAAACTCCCAAAGCATGAAATGCAGCAGGGACAAAGCTGATTATTCTATTTTGATGCTTTTTAAGTAGTAAGGAAATGAAACGCCACAGCATGGATTTATGCTGTGGCGTTTTTGTTGTTCATTTTTTCACTAAAATAATTGTGCCTATTAGTTAATATAAAATGGAGTTTTACTCTTAATGAAAAAAACGCTGATCAATTTAATAATTATTAGAAAGTGTTTTTTGTAAATTCAGACTTATTAGTAAAAAATAACGGGAAAATAAAAATCATATATTAAGCATTCAATTATAGATAATAGTAACCACCATGTTTGAAATTTAATTTAGAATATTATTCTGCTTTTTGGTTTGCTACTTGCCTTTTTGCGACATAAACGCTTTACTTATGCTTGTTTGTTGGCGATTCTGGTTGTTACTCTGATTGGGTAGCATACGCTTATCACTGAGCGTAGGCTCCTTTCAGAATTAAAGTGAAAATTCAGTTTACCAATGAAAAATTCGGTGCTTACAGCGGTTGTTTTATTTACATTCCGTAACTGCGTCTATAGCACTTATCATTTCATGTGTAATTTTAAACAATAATATATTATCAATCACTATGGCACATCGTTTATCATCTAAAGATATTTTGGCATTAGGCTTTATGACCTTTGCCTTATTCGTCGGGGCAGGAAATATTATCTTTCCGCCTATGGTTGGCTTACAGGCCGGAGAGAATGTTTGGATTGCAGCTGCTGGCTTTTTGCTTACCGCTGTTGGCCTGCCTGTTATCACTGTTATTGCGCTAGCAAAAGTCGGAGGCGGTATTGAAGCGCTGAGCTCTCCCATGGGGAAAACGGCAGGTTTGATACTAGCGACTGTCTGTTATTTGGCAGTTGGCCCCTTGTTTGCTACACCGAGAACGGCAACGGTTTCTTTTGAAGTCGGTATTGCGCCAATAACAGGAGGCGGCAAACTTCCGCTTTTCATTTACAGCGTCATTTATTTCCTGTTGATGATCCTGATATCACTTTATCCCGGTAAATTATTGGATAATGTTGGGCGTATACTCGCGCCTATTAAGATGTCTGCATTAGTTATTCTGGGGATTGCAGCTATATTGTGGCCGGCAGGTGATCCGATTCCGGCGACAGGGACTTATCAGGAAATGCCATTCTCAAATGGTTTTGTGAATGGTTACCTGACTATGGATACTCTGGGAGCCATGGTTTTTGGTATTGTGATTGTGAATACTGTACGTTCCAGAGGGGTTGAGTCCTCGTCATTACTGACTCGCTACACCATATATGCAGGTTTAATCGCAGGGCTTTTTCTTACGCTGGCCTACCTCTCTTTTTTCAAATTGGGTGAAGGTAGCGGTGCATTAGTACCTAATGCTGAGAATGGCGCAGTGATCTTACACGCTTACGTTCAGAATACTTTTGGCAACTATGGCAGTTTTCTGCTTGCTGTATTGATTTTTATGGCCTGTATGACGACTGCGATTGGCTTAACTTGCTCTTGTGCCGAGTTCTTCAGCCGTTACCTGCCATTGTCGTATCGTGCGCTGGTTTTATTATTGGCTTTTTTCTCCATGCTGGTTTCCAATCTGGGGTTGAGCCATTTGATTACGTTTTCAATTCCGGTGCTTACAGCAATTTATCCACCTTGTATTGTGTTAGTACTATTGAGTTTCACAAGTGGTTTGTGGAATAACTTTTCCCGGATACTGGCTCCGGCTATGCTGGTGAGTCTGCTGTTTGGGATACTGGATGCGGCTAAGGCTTCAAATTATCTTGTTCATTTCTTGCCGGAATGGGCGACACATCTCCCCTTGGCAGACCAAGGGCTGGCATGGCTAATTCCGACTTTGTCGTCTGTAGGTATTTTTGCTATTTATGACCTTATTGTGGCAGAAAGAAAAATGCCAAAGCACGAGGTATAGCAGAAATAGAAGCGGTTATTATTCGTTAATTTTATTTTTAGAAACGATAAGCGGCACGAATTTGTGCCGCTTTTTACCTTTATGGGTTATCTATTATTTTTTAAAAGATAATTGCGTTATTGAACAGTAAATATAACTTTGATTCACTTGATAAGCGATATTATAAATCGCCAAGATAATGTAAGTCAGAAGTTAGAAAGAAAAGTAATTATTGTCGATTTTTCTGAAAGTTATTTGGTGAGTGTAAAAATGGAGCTGGATAACATTATGGGATAATTAACGCGAATCATTTTTTCGAAATAGATAAATCATTCATGGTTTCAATATAAATTAAACAGTTATCAAATATAGTTCGATATGAGAAATGAATTGACAATTTTAGGTTTTATAGCATTAATAGCGTGCTAGTTAAGGTTGTCTTGAGCGGATTTGATAGGGCGCTGAGCCTGCTCAATCAGGGTCATTATTCCGGTGGTTTTATACGTATACTCCGATGATATGTTTTGAGTCAATTTCCTTAATATTAATGTGATAATACTTATCATATTTTTGGTCTTAACGAAAAATTATATATATTCAGGTATCGAAGTAATATATCGGTAGTTATTTTAACGAATTGAGATGTTTTCTTCTGATGGCTTCTGGCATGAGGTGTGCTGAAAGTGGTGGAGTTTACACTGTTTTAATTGATCGCAACGAGCGTGGGGCTATTAGGTTAAGTGAAAACACTAAACGTAGCACCCGGCTGTGTATCGTGGCATTATCTACGGCAATCCACTGCTCCGTCATATCTATTCTGGATTAAGAAGATTCAGAGCATAAATGAGATACTAACAGGCTCATTACACAATAATATCGACGAGATAATGGAGACACTTAAACGCTGTTTGGATGAGTGGCACTTTATCTAGAGGTAGTTATTGGCGATTCTGGCTGTTTTTAGCACTATCATTTTGTAGCTTGCGGAGATTAGTGAATATGATGCTACCACTGATTGTTGGATCAGGGTCCAGTTTCGCGAGTGGAACTCAATTAACTGCATTGGTTACCATCTTATCTGTAATTGAATATAAAACAATAAGTTAACAATTATTATGACATACTGTTCATCATCTAAAGATATTTGGGCATCAGGTTTTATGACCTTTGCCCCATCCCGCGGGGCAGAATATATTATGTCCACGTCTATGGTTAACCTGCAAGCAGGTGAGCAAGTTTGGAACGCTGATGCGGCTCTTTTGCTGACTGCTGTGGAACTGGATACATGTGCTGGCACCGTATCTGTTCGGGGGTTAGCATGAGTCAACAATGGACTTCCCGTTTGGGGCATATATTAGCAGCAACCGGATCTGCTGTTGGCATTGGTGCCATTTGGAAATTCTCTTATGTTTCAGCCACAAATGGTGGTGGTGCATTTCTGATTGTATTTTTATTGTTTAGCTTTGTGATTGGATTAGCCGTCCTGTTAGCTGAAAACATACTGGGTAGTAGCACGAGTGAAGTGGCTGTTAATGCGTTTAAAAAATTACTTGGTAAACACTGGGGATGGGTTGGCTTTATAGGTGTACTGAGTTCATGGTGTATCTATAGCTTCTACAGTGTTGTTGGTGGCTGGACTATCGGCTATACCGTGATGGCGGGCACAGGCCAGTTAAATATTACAGATACCTCTCAACTGACCTCTATTTTCACCAATTTTATCAGTGACCCATGGTGGCCGATAATTGCACATCTGGTATTTTCAGGGCTGACGTGTTACGTAGTACTCTCTGGTGTGCAAAGAGGTTTGGAAAAAGCAGTTAAGGTCATGATGCCAATGCTATTTTTTATCATGATCATGCTGATTATTGTCGGTATCCGCTTACCCGGTTCATCAGAAGGTCTAAAATTATTCTTATACCCAGACTTCCACAGCTTGACCGGAAAAGGTGTTTTAGATGCATTAGGGTTAGCATTCTTCTCACTCTCTATCGGTTTGGGTATCCACATTACTTATAGCTCCTACTTACCGAGTAATAAAGGTATTTGTAGGTCGAGTATCTGGGTTGTTATCCTCTCTTGTTTGGTCTGTGTATTGGCTGGTCTGATGATTTTTCCTGCGTTGGCTGCGGCGGGTTTACAACCCAATGCAGGCCCCGGGTTAACGTTTATGACAATGCCAATTTATTTTGCGAGTCTGCCCGGTGGTTCAATCTTAGCCGTCACGTTCTTTTTGTTATTATTGATGGCTGCACTGACTTCAGCAATTTCATTACTTGAGCATATTGTTGCTTATGTTCAGAGCCGTTTTAAATGGCGGCGTCGTAAAGCAAGCTTAGTCGTTACGGCATCGATTATGTTAATGGGGATCCCGGTTTCCTTATCTTTTGGCCCGCTAAGTCACGTTACATTAGGTGGAAAAACCATCTTTGACATGCTGGATTTCATTACTTCCAATGTTCTGATGCCACTGTTCGGGATTGTCATTTGCCTCGTATTTGGTTGGTCACATAAGGCTAATGCTTTAATACCTGAGAATATGCCATCGCGGAGCCGCCAGTGTTTACTGTTTATATGGCGATATGTCGGGCCATTATGTATTGGGGTGATTTTAGTACATGGCCTTATGCCTAGCTAATACACTATCTGGGCTATTTTGAAAAATAGCTAAAATAAATAAGGGTGGGCATTTGATGCCCACCCTTATTTTTAACTGCATTTTTTAGCTGAAGGAATTGTGCTTAATAGCCGATGGCTGCACCGGCTGGTCGCCGCACATCATTGGCGCCATAGATATATCCTTCGCGAACCTTGCCTGAAACAGCAGAGTCATTGCCTGATGAGTTGACCGGAGAAACTCCCGCCGCACCCGGTAAACCAATCATGATTAATTCAGTTGCACCCCATGGCGTCTGCTCCACCATTTTATAGCCCATTTTTTCCAGCAGATTTAAGGTATCTTTCGAAAGACCACGTTGCTCATAATAGACTTCATCTGGCAGCCATTGGTGATGAATACGCGGGCTGTTCACGGCTTCTTGTGGTGGCATATCAAAGTCAATGATATTCAGCGCAGCCTGTAAAGTAATGGAGATAATTCTTGAACCACCCGGAGAACCTAAAACCAGAAAAATTTTATTATCTTTGGTCACTAATGTCGGGCTCATTGATGATAGTGGGCGCTTACCGGGGGCAATGGAGTTGGTTGCTCCCTGAACCAGACCATACATGTTCTTCGCGCCAATTTTCGTCGTGAAATCGTCCATTTCATCATTGAGGAAAAAGCCGGTTCCCGGTGCAATAACGACAGCGCCAAAGCGTCCATTAATGGTATAAGTTGTCGATACCGCGTTACCGTCTTTATCTACAACAGAATAATGCGTTGTTTCTGGTTTTTCATGTGGGCCAATACCGGGTTGTACCAACTTGGATGGTGTCGCTTTGTTTGGCTGGATCTCTTTGCGGATGGATTCTGCATAACTTTTGCTTAGCAGGCGATCAAGTGGGTTTTTAATAAATGCAGGATCACCAAGATAGGTGTTTCTATCTATGTAAGCATGGCGCATGGCTTCAGTCAGTGTGTGAATATAGGCTGCTGAGTTGAACCCCATCGATTTCAGGTCATAACCTTCAACAATGTTCAGTATTTCACACAGCGTGACCCCACCGGAACTGGGAGGAGGGGCTGAGATAAATTTATAACCGCGATAGCTACAGGTAACGGGCGTTGTTTCGGTAATCGTATAATTGGCAAAATCAGCTGCTGTGATGATCCCACCTGATTTTTTTGAAGTTTCCTCAATGAGTTGAGGAATTTTACCGTGGTAGAAAACATCCGGCCCTTGTTTGGCAATCATTTCCAGCGTGTTGGCTAAGTCAGTCTGAATTAATTTGTCTCCGGGCTGGAATGGAGTGCCGTCTTTACGCAGGAAAATTCGGGCAGCTTCCGGGTCCTGAGCAAAACGTTTGACTGTAGTATCCATGATATCGGTATCACCACGGGTCAGGGTATAACCTTCGCGCGCCAGCTTAATGGCCGGAGCCATGACTTGCTCGCGGGTTAATGTGCCGTATTTTTGCAGGGCGGTATCCAGCCCCATAACGGTTCCCGGTACACCAACAGCGTAGTACCCATACAGGCTGGCGCCTTTGATCACATTTCCGTCTTTGTCCAGATACATATCGGCACTAGCCGCCGCAGGTGCGGTTTCACGGAAATTAATAAATTTATCTGTACCATCTGCCAAATGTATGGTCATAAAACCACCACCACCGATATTACCGCAGCAGGGGTTAACGACTGCTTCCGCGTAGCCTACAGCTACAGCGGCATCAATAGCGTTACCTCCCATTTTGAGAATATCAACGCCCACCTGCGATGCCAGATGTTGTGCGCTGACGACCATGCCTTGCTTGGCTTCAACTGCAAGTCCGGTGGCTGCGTAAAGAGAGGATGAGACGAATAGCGAGGCGACGATGAACGGAATTTTCCATGTTTTGGACATACTTTCCTCCTGATTTTTGGGCGGTAGGGGAAGACCCAAAAGATTATAAGGTTATGTTAATTATTTGTGACATAACATTATCGGAAGCTCAGGATTTTTGAAAGATGATTTTCTGTGTGTCAGTCAATAATTCGGAATATTTAATAATGAATCTTTATTTGTATACTTCGGATTTGAAGTAACTTTGCGGCGGTAAATAAAAAAACCAGCCGACAATGCGGCTGGTTTATAGAATCCATTAACAATGTGATGCTATTAAAGGATTGAATACTGACGAAGATTACAGTTTGTCAGCATTTTTAGTCAGGTATTTTGCTACGCCTTCAGGGGAAGCGCCCATACCTTCTTGGCCTTTTGCCCACTGTGCAGGGCAAACTTCGCCGTGTTCTTCGTGGAATTGCAGCGCGTCAACCATACGCAGCATTTCGTCAATGTTACGGCCCAGTGGCAGGTCGTTAACAACCTGATGACGAACAACACCGTTTTTGTCGATCAGGAAAGAACCACGCAGAGCAACACCTGCTTCTGGATGCTCAATGCCGTATGCTTTCATGATGTCACGTTTGATGTCAGCAACCATTGGGTATTTAACTTCGCCAATACCGCCTTCGCTGATTGGAGTTTTACGCCATGCGTTGTGAACGAACTCAGAGTCGAAAGAAACGCCAATAACTTCAAAACCACGTTTTTGGAATTCTTCATAACGATGGTCGAAAGCAATCAGCTCAGAAGGACAAACGAAAGTGAAGTCCATTGGCCAGAAGAAGATAACAGCTGGACGACCATTCAGGTGTTTTTTCAGGTTGAAGTTATTAACGATTTCGCCGTTACCGAGAACCGCAGAGGCTGTAAAATCAGGGGCTTGGCGGGTTACTAAAACCATAATTGACTCCTAAAAATTCTGTAGGTGTTTGTAGAAACGGGTTACAGCATAAGGAATTAAGTTATAGCAATAAAGGATAAATTACCAATTGATATAATAGGTTTTACCTATTAATAAACTATTTTTAATTCCTTTTGGCCTACCATAAGATAAAGCTATTTGGAAAAAGTGCAAGGTTCTGACGAAATTTCCTGCCCGGGTAGGCTGTTGTTGGTCACCAGATCCATCATTTGCGGGTAAAACTGCCAGAATAGTGTTTCAAAATCAGAGTAATGCCTCTCGATATCCTGATAAGAACCTGCCAGTGCAGATAATTTAGGGCGTCTTCGCGCCATACCCTGTAGCACGTTGGCAATACAGGTCAGATCAGCGTAACGGATAAGCAGATTTTGTGACCAGAGATATTGATTCAATTCCTGAAATTTTTCAGGCGTAACACTGAGATGGGGCTCTATTTGATTGCGTGCTAGCTGAATAAACTCAGATAAGGAGTAATTCTTTTCGAGTTTATTCCAGTGCTTGGATAGAAAATGATCCCAGATGATATCAAGGGTTATAGGGGCTACGCGGCGATATTCGCTACGAAAGAGAGTCCGGGCTTCGATGACCAGTGGATGACTATCTGTCAGGCTGTCTATCCTGCGATGAAGACGAATGCCCGAGACAACATCAGGAGCGAACCGGCCTTCCGGGGCTCCACGGACAAAATCCGCCATTAAATTACCTAGCAGAGAGCTTTCTGATAATGTGGCCAAATGGAGGTGTGCGAGAAAATTCATGGTGAGAGTATAACGCAAATAGTTAAACTAATATGCTTCTTTCTTGCACCCTTGCCCGTGCAGCACTAGACTAGTCCGCCTGTTTTTTTGAATGATACTGATAAAATGCGTGTCGCTGATTTTACATTTGAACTGCCAGAAGAGTTAATTGCTCATTATCCCCAACCACAGCGCAGTGGCTGCCGCTTGCTCTCTCTTAATGGGGAAACGGGGGAGCTGACTCACGGTATTTTTACTGATGTGCTGAATAAACTGGAAGCAGGGGATCTGCTGGTTTTCAATAACACCCGGGTTATTCCTGCCCGCCTGTTTGGTCGTAAGGCAACAGGTGGCAAATTAGAAGTTTTGGTCGAAAGGATGTTGGATGATAAGCGAGTACTCGCTCACGTTCGTGCATCCAAGGCGCCAAAAGAGGGCGCTGAACTGATCCTCGGTGAAGATAAAGCATCTGGTAGTAATCAGATCGTGAAGGCTACCATGCTGGCCCGCCACGATGCTTTATTTGAAATTCGCTTCGATGATGAGCGTGATGTATTGACCATTCTGGATGAAATTGGTCATATGCCATTGCCGCCTTATATTGCCCGTCCTGATGAAGAATCAGATAAGGAATTATACCAGACGGTATACAATGAGCGTCCGGGCGCAGTTGCTGCACCGACGGCCGGGTTACACTTTGATGAGCCGCTTTTGGCTGCCTTACGTGAAAAAGGTGTCGAAATGGCGTTTGTCACGTTGCATGTCGGGGCGGGAACTTTTCAGCCAGTCCGTGTAGATACCATCGAAGACCATATCATGCATGCTGAATATGCAGAAGTGCCGCAGAATGTTGTTGATGCAGTACTGGCATGTAAGTCCCGTGGCAATAAAGTTGTGGCGGTGGGGACAACATCCGTCCGTTCATTGGAGAGTGCTGCCCGAGCTTGTCAGGATGGGCTTATTGCGCCGTTTTTTGATGATACCCAAATTTTTATCTATCCGGGATTTGAATATCAGGTTGTGGACACCCTGATTACCAATTTCCATTTGCCGGAATCCACTCTGATCATGCTGGTTTCTGCATTTGCGGGTTATAAAAATACCATGAGCGCTTACAAAGAAGCGGTAACTGAAAAGTATCGCTTCTTTAGTTATGGTGATGCGATGTTTATTAATCGCAACTCAATGGCTGCACAAGAGAGGGTGGCTGAAGAAAAAATAGCGTAACTCCAGTTCCGCTGGTTTGAACGATTTTAAACATTGCATCAGTCTATTGATTAACCCGCAGAAAATTGCGGGTTAAATGGTGACTCATAATTAAGCAGCTCTGACTATATAATTAAAGGCTATGTTACGGGGGCGAGTTTCTTTTCCTGTTGAGTTAGCCACCGCATTATCCATATAACCATAACCACCAGACCCCATTCCTATGGCAATGCCTAATCCTCTGGGATCAGCACCATAGTTAATGTTTTTTTGAACGCTATTAAAAATGGCGTTCCCTGTCCCTAAATTCTCAGCTCCGGCAGTGGATCTAGACCACATGCGGTGAATTCTGTGGTTATGTGGCGCAATATCGGCTGCTTGATGAGAAAGCAAATGTCGGCCAGTATCCACTCCTCGGCTATTATCCCAACCGCGAATAAACTCTCCTCGTAAATCGGGTAGCACACCCGATGGATAAGCAAGTGCAAGTTGCGGATATCTTGCGGTATCAAATGAGTCACCGTTACATATCAGCCACCCTTCCGGTGGTGTTGCTGTTGGCCAAGGTACCGGAACACCAGCAGGCAAAGATAATCCTTCCATGATTGTTTCTATTCCAAGGTTTTTAACAAATTCTTTCTTATCCGGTATGTCAGCCCCGTTCTGATCCTTTGCTAAGCGAGTATTAGCATTATCATTTGCGCTATTAGCCGCATTGTTCGCATCATTAGCGTTATTGTTTGCCGTATTCGCCAAATCATAAGCCGTTTTAACCGCTTTTGGTGTTGCCGCCATCGTCTCGCTATCACTGCCAGTATCATTACTCAGAATAGTAAAACCTTTATCTTGTAGCGTAGCATCTGGGTGGTTTCGGCTTTGAGCGTGTTCTGCAATCGTTTTTTTAACATATTCCGGCGTTGTAACGACAGCGAGGTGACTTTCTTCTGAAACAAGGATATCAGGCTTTTTATCTTGCATAGTTATTCCCTCATTTAATCAACAATACACATTGCCAAGTAACATAAAGGCGTTGGAATACTGCTTCGCCAGTGAATATCAATAACGTGGTTCATCGATACTGAAATAACTGTCTTAAACGATATTTGATA
Organism: Xenorhabdus bharatensis; assembly: GCF_037996705.1. Classification (NCBI taxonomy): domain Bacteria; kingdom Pseudomonadati; phylum Pseudomonadota; class Gammaproteobacteria; order Enterobacterales; family Morganellaceae; genus Xenorhabdus; species Xenorhabdus bharatensis. The sequence continues at coordinate 51,146 of NZ_JBBMXG010000018.1, forward strand.
GGTTGTATGTTTTGTTGCAGGATGACATACAATGACAGGCGGGTAATTAATGAAATTTATCAAATAACTGATGGGGTTAGTGAAAAATTGGTCTTTAGTTGATGGATGCTTTTTATTAGAAAAGTTGGTGGTACTTTGTGAATGCAGACCGATCCAATTGGCATTGGATTAAAACCAATCAATTCAGATAAGCCGCTTAATGCGACTTTTTTCAAATTCTTTGAACCGACACTATCTCAGTGGATTAGCTAAAAGCTGGGGCAGACTTGGTGCATAAAAGTTTTCAAATTTTTTTAATGATGTGTCAACGGTGACAAAATTATGTCGCAAAGAAGTAAGAATGACGCAAAAATTGGCAAATATTGACATACCGTATATCACAAGGCTGGCGTGTACAGTGGCGTCATTAGTGTTTAGAATGCATCATTTTATGTCAAACATCAGACTGTTTTTCTGATGTCTGGAGGTTAAGTGAAATTTGAGTTACAAAAAACGGATGGGCATGCCCGCCGTGGCCGTCTGATTTTTGATCGTGGTGTCGTGGAAACTCCTGCCTTTATGCCTGTGGGAACTTACGGCACAGTTAAAGGTATGACACCGGAAGAGGTTAAAGATACAGGAGCACAAATCCTGCTGGGAAATACTTTCCATCTTTGGTTGCGTCCGGGTCAGGAAATTATGAAGCTGCATGGCGATTTGCATGATTTTATGCAGTGGCACGGCCCAATTCTGACTGATTCCGGCGGTTTTCAGGTCTTCAGCCTCGGGGCTATGCGTAAGATTAAGGAAGAAGGTGTTCATTTCCGCAATCCTATCAATGGAACGCCTGTTTTCCTCAGCCCGGAAAAATCAATGGAAATCCAGCATGATCTGGGTTCCGATATCGTTATGATTTTTGATGAATGTACGCCATACCCAGCGGACTGGGATTATGCCAAACGTTCTATGGAAATGTCACTGCGTTGGGCAGCCCGCAGCCGCCAGCGTTTTGATGAGCTGGGCAATAAAAATGCACTGTTTGGTATCATTCAGGGCAGTGTCTACGAAGATTTGCGTGATGTCTCTGTTAAAGGGCTGGTGGAAATTGGTTTTGACGGTTACGCCGTTGGTGGTCTGGCTGTGGGCGAACCAAAAGAAGACATGCATCGCATTTTGGAACATGTCTGCCCACAAATTCCACAGGATAAGCCACGCTATTTAATGGGTGTTGGTAAGCCGGAAGATCTGGTTGAAGGTGTTCGTCGCGGTATTGATATGTTTGACTGCGTTATGCCGACCCGTAATGCCCGAAATGGCCATCTTTTTGTGACGGAAGGTGTGATCAAGATCCGCAATGCGAAACACAAAGAAGACACATCGCCATTAGATGAGCATTGTGACTGCTATACTTGCCGGAATTATAGCCGTGCGTATCTGCATCACCTTGATCGTTGTAACGAAATTCTTGGTGCAAGGCTGAATACGATACATAATTTAAGGTATTATCAGCGTCTGATGGCTGGAATTCGTCAAGCCATTGAAGAAGACAGACTGGAACAGTTTGTTGAAGCGTTTTATCAGCGGATCGGTAAACCCGTTCCACCGTTAAATGTATAATTTGGCGTGACTAACCAGCCTCAATGTGTGTAGCATATTGGGCTGGTTTTTGATCGAGCCACTGTCGATTTTCGATAGCAATTTTTTCGATAACCAATTTTCGTAATCTGTTTGTTTGTAAACTGTTTTTTCGCAAAATAAGTGTTTTCGATAACAATGAGGGATATTTGATGAGTTTTTTTATTTCTGAAGCTGCGGCAGCTGCTGGTGCGCCAGCACAAGCTCAGGGAAGCCCATATTCTCTGATTATCATGCTGGTTGTTTTCGGCCTGATTTTCTATTTCATGATCCTGCGTCCACAACAAAAACGCACCAAAGAACATAAAAAACTGATGGATTCCATCTCCAAAGGAGATGAAGTGCTGACTTCTGGTGGTTTGGTTGGTCGTGTCTCTAAAGTGTCTGAAACGGGTTACGTTGTTATTGCCCTGAATGACACCACAGAAATAACTGTCAAGCGTGATTTCGTTGCTGCCATTCTGCCGAAAGGTACGATGAAAGCTATTTAATTTTCCGATTTTCCCGAAGGGAACTGCCGTGTTGAACCGTTATCCTTTGTGGAAGTATCTGATGCTGATCGCTGCGATCCTCATCGGTCTGCTTTATGCACTTCCCAACCTTTATGGTGAGGATCCGGCTGTACAAATCACTGGCGCGCGAGGTATCGCCGCCAGTGAAAAAACGCTGGACCAAGTCCGTAATGTTTTAGATAAAGATCATATTCAGAGTAAGTCCATTGCGCTGGAAAATGGGGCAATCCTTGCTCGTTTCAATAGTACTGATGTTCAGCTCCGCGCCCGTGAAGCACTGGTTTCGGCTTTGGGCGAACAATATGTCGTGGCATTAAACCTTGCGCCTGCGACACCCGTCTGGTTAAGTAAAATCGGCGCAGAGCCGATGAAACTGGGGCTGGATTTGCGTGGTGGGGTTCACTTCCTGATGGAAGTTGATATGGACACCGCCCTGAGTAAGCTTCAGGAACAGAATATTGATAGCCTGCGTTCCGAACTGCGTGAACAGGGCATTGCTTATTCCACTATCCGCAAGGCAGAAAATTACGGCGTAGAAATCCGTTTCCGTGATAATGATGCCCGTTCTAAAGCAGAAGACTATCTCGAACCTCGTCACCGTGACCTTGTATTCTCTACAGGTAATAACAGTACACTGAAAGTGGTTATGACGGATGAGCGTCTGCGCGAAGCCCGCTCTTATGCCGTTCAGCAGAACATCACCATCCTGCGTAATCGTGTTAACCAGTTAGGCGTTGCTGAGCCTCTGGTACAGCGTCAGGGTGCGGATCGTATTGTTGTTGAGTTACCGGGTATTCAGGATACCGCCCGCGCGAAAGAAATCCTTGGTGCAACGGCAACACTGGAATTCCGTCTGGTCAACACCAATGTCGATCAGAGTGCCATTGTATCGGGCCGTATTCCGGGCGATTCAGAGCTGAAATATACCCGCGATGGCAATCCTGTGGTGCTGTATAAGCGCGTGATCCTGACAGGCGACCATATTACCGATTCAACCTCAAGCACTGACGAGAACGGTTATCCGCAGGTCAATATCTCACTGGATAGTGCCGGTGGTACTGCGATGTCTAACTTCACCAAAGATAACTTACAGAAGCCGATGGCTACCCTGTTTGTGGAGTATAAAGACAGCGGTAAGAAAGATGCTAACGGTCGTGCGCTTTTGGCTAAACATGAAGAAGTCATCAACGTTGCGACTATTCAGTCTCGTCTGGGGAATAGTTTCCGTATTACAGGGATTAGTAACCCGAACGAAGCCCGTCAGCTATCGTTATTGTTGCGCGCAGGTGCGCTGATTGCACCCATTCAGATTGTTGAAGAGCGTACAATCGGGCCAACTCTTGGTTTGCAGAACATCGAACAGGGGCTTGAAGCCTGTTTGTGGGGGCTGATTTCCTCCGTACTGTTCATGGTGGTTTACTACCGTAAATTCGGACTGATCGCGAGTAGCGCTCTGTTGGCGAACTTAGTCCTGGTTGTCGGTGTTATGTCTCTGCTGCCGGGGGCGACACTTACGATGCCGGGTATTGCAGGGATCGTACTGACTCTGGCCGTTGCCGTCGATGCGAACGTTTTGATAAACGAGCGAATTAAAGAAGAGCTACGTAACGGGCGTACGGTACAGCAGGCGATACATGAAGGTTATAAAGGTGCGTTTTCCAGTATTATCGACGCCAACCTGACGACGCTGATTACCGCTGTGATCTTGTATGCTGTGGGAACAGGCTCCATCAAGGGCTTTGCAATCACAACCAGTATTGGTGTCGCGACATCAATGTTCACTGCCATTGTAGGAACACGTGCAATCGTGAACTTGCTGTATGGTGGTAAGCGCATCAATAAGCTGTCAATTTAAGGAGCACGTTGTGGCACAGGATTATACTGTTGAACAATTAAACTATGGGCGTAAAGTCATTGACTTTATGCGCTGGGACAACGTTGCTTTTACTATTTCATTGCTGCTGTTGGTCGCTTCCATCGCTATGATGGCAACGCGTGGGTTTAACTGGGGGCTTGATTTTACCGGCGGTACGGTAATTGAAATCAACCTGAGCAAGCCCGCAGATCTGGACAAGATGCGTGAGAGTCTGGCGAAAAATGGTTTTGCTGATCCACTTCTGCAAAACTTCGGCAGCAGCCGTGATGTGATGGTTCGTATGCCTCCGGCAACAGGTAACGCGGGTCAGGAACTGGGTAATAAAATCATCTCGGTCATTAACGCGGATATAGATAAAGACGCGGTTGTTAAACGAGTTGAATTTGTAGGCCCAAGCGTGGGTAGCGAATTAGCACAGACCGGGGCAATGGCTCTGTTGGTGGCGCTAATCTGTATCCTGATTTATGTCGGGTTCCGTTTCGAATGGCGTCTGGCGCTAGGGGCTGTTATCGCACTGGCTCATGACGTCATCATTACCTTGGGCGTATTGTCGTTATTCCACATTGAAATTGACCTGACTATTGTCGCATCGTTGATGTCTGTTATCGGTTATTCACTGAATGACAGTATTGTGGTTTCGGATCGTATACGTGAGAACTTCCGTAAGATACGTCGTGGTACGTCGTATGAAATTACGAACGTTTCTCTGACTCAGACTCTGAGCCGTACGATCATGACTTCTGCAACAACATTGTTGGTGGTAGTGATGCTTTATATCTTCGGTGGCGAAATGCTGAAAGGCTTCTCACTGGCGATGTTAATCGGGGTTTCCATTGGTACGGCATCTTCCATCTATGTTGCTTCTGCACTGGCGTTAAAGCTGGGTATGAAGCGTGAGCATATGATTGTGCAGAAAGTAGAGAAAGAAGGGGCAGATCAGCCGTCCATTCTTCCTTAATTATGTTTCTGTATGTTATTACATAGCTTTTAATAACATAAGCAGTCTAATTTAAACGCCCTGTGAGTGCTCACTTACAGGGTGTTTTTCATTATCACTTCAGGTTAAACTGTCTTCCTGTTCGGTTAACTGTCAGGAAACAATATGCATTGCCCATTTTGCGCAGCCGTTGATACAAAAGTTATTGATTCCCGTCTGGTAGGGGATGGCTCACAAGTGCGCCGCCGCCGTCAGTGTCTCGAATGTCATGAACGATTCACCACGTTTGAAATTGCAGAACTGGTCATGCCCAGAGTGATTAAAAGTGATGATGTTCGGGAGCCTTTCGACGAAGAAAAATTGCGTCGTGGTATGCAGAAAGCACTGGAAAAGCGCCCTGTCAGCTCCGATGATGTGGAAATAGCCATTAGCCACATTAAATCTCAGGTTAGGGCAACGGGAGAACGTGAAATCCCGTCTAAAATGATTGGAAATTTTGTGATGGATGCACTGAAAAAGCTCGATAAAGTAGCTTATATCCGTTTTGCATCCGTCTACCGTAGTTTTGAAGATATCCGGGAATTTGGCGAAGAGATCGCCAGACTACAAGACTAGAGGCTGCTATATGACTCTTGATGAAACATATATGTCCCGTGCGCTGGAATTGGCGTATCAGGGGCGTTTTACCACATCCCCGAATCCGAATGTCGGTTGTGTGATCGTTAAAGATGACCAGATAGTCGGGGAAGGTTTTCATTTACGCGCCGGTGAACCCCATGCCGAAGTTCATGCGCTTCGTATGGCCGGTGAAAAAGCACAAGGTGCAACCGCTTATGTGACTCTTGAGCCATGCAGCCATCACGGTAAAACCCCTCCTTGTTCTGATGCTCTGATTGCAGCAGGTATCAGCCGCGTTGTAGTGGCAATGCAGGATCCGAATCCACAGGTAGCGGGACGCGGTTTATATAAATTGCAGCAGGCAGGTATTTCGGTTGAGCATGGCGTGATGATGGAACAGGCCGAAATGCTGAATAAAGGATTCCTCAAGCGTATGCGCACTGGGTTTCCTTATCTGCAACTGAAGCTGGGAGCATCACTGGATGGGCGTACCGCACTGGCATCAGGTGAAAGTAAGTGGATCACCTCACCAGCCGCCCGGCAGGATGTACAGAAACTGCGAGCACAATGCAGTGCCATCCTGAGCTCCAGTGCGACGGTATTGGCAGACGATCCGTCACTGACAGTCCGCTGGAATGAGTTGGATGCAGAAACACAGGCGGCCTATCCGCAGGAATCTTTACGTCAGCCTGTTCGCATCATTGTGGATAGTAAAAACCGGGTAACACCGCAGCATCAGGTAGTTCAACAAACCGGTCAATGTTGGTTAGCACACGCTAACATAGAGGGTTCAGATAGCGCAGATAGTGCTGATAAAAATGAACAGCAATGGCCTGATAACATAGAAAAAATATTACTGCCGGTACACGGTACAGGTGTTGATTTAGTGCTGTTGATGATGCAGCTTGGCAAACGTCAGGTAAACTCTGTCTGGGCTGAATGTGGTCCGACACTGGCGGGTGCATTACTGTCTCTGGGTCTGGTGGATGAGCTTATCCTCTATATCGCTCCTAAAGTATTAGGCAATACTGCCCGTGGGCTGTTCGCTATCCCTGAATTGCAAAAGTTATCGGATGCGCCTGAATTCACGCTGATTGATGTAAAACAGATCGGGCCTGATGTCCGGCTTCGTTTAAAACCGCTCTGATTTAAGTTTGAACATAAATCAAGACGCAGAGAAAAAGAATGTGATAAGATCCGCGCCCCTGCGGATATGAATAAGATATAAGGAAGGCTATGAACGTAATCAAAGGTGTTGTTGCAGCTCCTGAAGCCCGCATCGCTATTGCGATCGCCCGCTTTAACAACTTCATTAATGACAGCCTGTTGGAAGGGGCCGTGGATGCGCTGGAACGCATCGGTCAGGTTTCTTCGGACAATATCACCGTAGTATGGGTTCCGGGGGCTTATGAATTGCCGTTGGCCGTTAAGGCACTGGCGGAGTCCGAAAAATATGATGCGGTGATCGCTTTGGGTACTGTTATCCGTGGCGGTACGGCCCACTTTGAATATGTTGCCGGCGAATGTAGCTCTGGCCTGTCCAGCGTGGCAATGTCCAGCAATATTCCTGTCACATTTGGTGTTCTGACAACCGAAAATATTGAACAGGCAATTGAACGCGCGGGTACTAAAGCGGGCAATAAGGGCGCTGAAGCTGCCTTGACCGCATTGGAAATGATCAATGTAATTAAAGCCATTAAGGCTTAAGTTTTAGTTTTAATTAAGGGGAATTTTGTGAAACCTGCTGCTCGTCGTCGTGCTCGTGAGTGTGCTGTTCAGGCAATTTATTCATGGCAATTATCTAAAAACAGCATCGCAGATGTTGAATTGCAGTTTCTGTCAGAGCAGGACGTAAACGGTGTTGATGTCACCTATTTCCGTGAATTGCTGTCCGGGGTAGCGGTCAATGCGACAAAATTGGATGCCTTGATGGCTCCTTATCTTTCCCGCCAGCTCGAAGAGTTGGGTCAGGTGGAAAAGGCTATCTTGCGCGTTGCGATGTTTGAACTAAGCTTTCGTGATGATGTCCCCTACAAAGTGGCTATCAATGAAGGTATCGAACTGGCGAAAACCTTCGGTGCTGAAGACAGCCATAAATTCGTGAACGGGGTATTGGACAAAGCTGGCCCGGTAGCACGTAAAAAGAAGTGATTGCCTGCCAATAGCCCCTATTATAACTCGATGATTTTAAACATGAGGCCGGTTTCCCGGCCTCATGTTCTTATCGTCAGTCACTTTTTGGAATTCTATTATGGCATGTGGTGAATTTGACCTCATTGCACGTTATTTCAATCGCCATGTTATCCGCCGACGTGATGTGAATCTAGGGATTGGTGATGATTGTGCGCTGATGACCGTTGCAGAAAAACAAGAACTGGCAGTGACAACAGATACATTAGTTTCTGGTGTTCATTTTCTGCCTGATATTGCTCCAGAAGATTTGGCATATAAAGCACTGGCTGTCAATATCAGTGATTTAGCTGCTGTAGGGGCAGATCCCGCTTGGGCATCGTTGGCCCTAACCTTGCCTGCTGTCGATGAGGAGTGGTTAAAGCGGTTTAGTGATAGTCTGTTTGAACAACTGAACTATTACGGAATGCAGTTAATTGGCGGAGACACAACCAAAGGCCCGATGAGCCTGACGTTGACTGTACATGGTCTGGTTCCCGCTGGTAGAGCATTACGTCGTACTGGTGCTAAAAACGGTGACTGGATTTATGTCACCGGAACGTTGGGCGATAGTGCGGCAGGGCTGGCTTTGTTGCAGGATCGTCTGAAAATCGAAGAAACATCGATCCACAACTGGTTAGTTAAACGCCATCTTCGTCCACAGCCGCGAGTCTTGCAAGGGCAGGCACTGCGTGATTTGGCCTCATCAGCGATTGATCTGTCTGATGGGCTGATTTCTGATTTGAATCATATCCTGACTGCCAGCCAGTGTGGCGCACGTATTAATCTTGATGCCCTGCCTTATTCTGAAGCAGTGCAGAAATATGCAACGCCGGAACAGGCCTTAAACTGGGCGTTGAGTGGTGGGGAAGATTATGAATTGTGCTTTACTGTACCGGAGCTGAATCGTGGTGCATTAAATATGGCCTTGGCACATACAGGTGCCAGTTTTTGCTGTATCGGGCAAATCAGGCCGGAGTCAGAAGGCATCCGCTACTTTAACAATAACGAAGAAGTTGAGCTGGATCTGAAAGGGTTTGACCATTTCAGAACGGATAAAAAACTACAGGAAGCTCACTATCCATCAGAGCATGCAGAGGATGACCAGACGGAGGGAACACATGGATGACGCAAAACGCCACCTGAAGATGAGCAATCCGTGGCATTTGCTGGCTACCGGATTTGGTAGCGGATTATCGCCGATAATGCCGGGCACAATGGGTTCTGTGGCGGCTATTCCATTCTGGTTGCTGCTGGTACAGTTACCGCAATGGGGGATTTGGCTGGCTATTCTGTTAGGTACCATAATCGGTTGTGTGATTTGTCAGAAAGCCGCCGATGCCATGAAGGTAGATGATCCGGGCTGTGTGGTTTGGGATGAGTTTATCGGAATGTGGATTACCTTAATGGCGATCCCAGTCCTCAACTGGCAATGGGTTTTAGTCGCATTTGTGGTATTCCGTATTTTTGATATGTGGAAACCGTGGCCGATCCGCTGGTTTGACCGCTATGTTAAAGGCGGAGTTGGGATCATGCTGGATGATATTATCGCTGCAATTTTTGCGGTCATTGTTATTTGGCTGCTTAATTTTTACCAGTTGTTGCCTTTCTGAATCTCTTACTGTTACCCGCATTACTGACTGATTAGCCACTGTTTACAGTGGCTAATTTCATCTGCAATCTTCTTAATATACTGAGACTGTTGACGTCTTAAGTGTATTATTTGCTCAATTCATGTCGGGAGCTATACATGAAATGATAAAAGCCAGTGCTAACGTGTCTTACAGGTTTTGTATTTTTCGTTTACAGATCGCTACACTTAGTGAGTTCGAGGTCAGCTAATCTCACTGCCAAGAAATCAATGAACGCCCGAATTTTGGGGGCAAGAAAGCTGCGATTTTTGTATGCAGCATAAAGAGTTCGAGAGAAAGCAACATTATTAATTGCTAACTGTAATCTTCCCGTTTTTAGTTCATCTGCAATTATCCAGTAAGGTAAATAGGCTAATCTGGATCCGGTTAAAGCTAATTGCAGCGATAATGTCGTGTCATTGGTTCGTAGTGGACGAATACCGCCGATATTATTCACTTCCTGATCTTTACGAACTTCGAGACCGTCAATTTCAGACAAAATAGGCAAAATTAAACTATGCAGGTTTAAATCTTGCGTTGATTGAGGATATCCCATCTTGGCGAAGTAAGAGGGTGAGCCGACCAACATAAAATCTATTTTTGTCAGTGGACGTACGATCAGTGTTGGGGATAGCTTATCAGTGACACGAAGAGCAAGATCATATCGCCCAGCAACCAAATCCAGTCTCTGATTGTCCAATATCAGCTCGAAATTAACCTTGGGATAGGCGTTCTGAAAATCTATGAGCAGATGTGCAAACTGGGGATTAGAAAACCATTGAGGAGCTGTGACTCGGAGGGTTCCACTGACGGAACCATTGTGGTGTCCCAGCATGACTTCAGCTTCTTCAAGAATGTCCAGAGCTTCACGACAACTTTTGTAGTACAACCTGCCTGAGTCTGTCAGGCTAATACTACGGCTTGTTCGATTAAGAAGCCTTGTTTGTTGGGTTACTTCTAAATGCGCTATGTGCTTACTCACCATGACAGTAGAGATGCCGAGTTGCTTTGCCGCACCGCTGAAGGAGTTCATTTCTACAACTTCGCAGAACACTTTCAGACTTTTGAGTGTATCCATCATACTTCTCCATTGCGATTGCTAAGATCATGCAGTAGAGCTTATTCGTGAATGGTATACAATTAAAGCGGTTAGCTGTGGCGATAGATGCTATCTATCGCCACAGTAAATTCAATGTTAGTCATACAACTAACACCAGTAGTGGTTTGAGGCCAACATCGGGTGCATAGTAATGAGATATTCTCATTTGAAGCCGTGATTAGACGCATTCCAAACCGTCAGTAGTGCAACAAAAAGAAGTGGTAAGATGGTTATCGGCAACGTATGTGGGCCGAAGGATAAAAGTAAGCCGCCCAATATTCCTCCTGCGCTTATTGATAGGTTCCACGCCACGACTGTCATCGCTTGAGCCACATCAATATCTGCTCCTGCTGTATGTGCTGTTGCAGTCTGAAAAATCGTTGATGACCCGCCATATCCCAATCCCCATAAAGCGATAGCGACATAAATTACGATTTGGCTTTCGTAGCCAATAGCGAGACCGGTTGCTGATAAGATGAATAATAAGATACTAGCGAAAGTTAGCTTCCGTAGGTGTTTGTCAACTTGACTACCAACGAATGTAATACCAATTAAAGAGGTAATGCCAAATACGAGTAATACTCTGCTGAGTTCATCACTCAAGCCAGATGGAACAACAAATGGGCCTATATAGGTGTAAAGGATATTGTGAGCAAGAATGAAACAGATTAACACCAGCAAGATTGATCGCATTCCGGGGAGCACGAATACCCTCCTCAGTGTCAATTTTGTTCTGATATCTTGACCGGGTAAATTTGGCATTTTCCATCGTATCCAGATGATCAGCAATATACTGGCTGCTGACATCACAGCAAATACAGTGCGCCAGTTCAAAACCTCTCCCAGAAATGTACCCGCAGGTAAACCTAAAGACAGTGCCAGAGGTGTTCCTACCATCGCAATAGCGATTGCCCGCCCTTTTAATTCGTCTGGAACCATACGAGCAGCATAGCCAGCAATAATGCTCCACAGAAGGCCTGCGCTCATACCAGCAAGAAAGCGTGCTGCCAGTATTAACCAGTAATTAGACGATAATGCAGTGATCAAATTGATAATTGCGAAACTTACCATTGTCAGTATCAGCAATGGACGCCGATCCCAGCTACGTGTTGCTATGCTTAACGGTATGGCAGCAATAAGAGAGCCTATTGCATAGGCAGTAACTAACTGTCCAGCCATCGCCTCAGATATTTTGAGGCCAGCACTAATCGGCAATAGCAGGCCAGCAGGTAGTGTTTCCGTTAAGATAGTTATAAAAATCGAGGCGGCAAGCGCCAAAAGTGCCAATACAGGTAAGCGAGGTAGCTCAGTTTCTGAGGATGAGCGGCTCATTTCATTGGATTGCATTGATAACCCCTAGTTGAGTGTACAGGGATAGGTTGTCTTCCAGATGCCAGCTTTCCACTATAAAACCATCGATTAATCTATAAATATCAATGGCAATATATTCCACTGGTTGGTTTTTACCTTGGGTTGAGTTAAACGTCCCAGTAAAATGGCCTTTAAAACGAAGATGTGTAATAACGCGATCACCCAGAGTCAGGAGTTGTTCAATTTCACAACTAATCTCTGGGATCGCGGTATGTAATACTCTTGCAGCACCTAATATTCCTTCGATTCCGGTAGGACGTCCAGCAGGAAGCGAACCGTCACGGTAATTTCCAGCTATCACTGCACGAGCAAGAGATTCATTGCCATTTTGCCAAAAAGTGATGAATTTTCTTACAGCCAGAATGTTTTTATTTACTGCAATATCTGAATTCTTGTCATCGGTGAGGATAATTTTGGGGATCAGCAATTCAGAGTTATCGGCACTCATACATTACTCCAGATGAAATATTGATCCCGAATAAATGGCGTATTTACGATATTATTCGGGAATCGAGACCTTTGGCGAACTCCGTTCAAATGGCCAGTTCAATGTTGTATTCTTTTAACCAGCGATTAATCCATAGAACAACCTCCAAACTACCGCGATTATAGGGTTGACTCGTATCCTGACCCGCTCGTTCAAGTTGGGTTTTGGTTTTATTTAAATTTAGCAAAGGTAAGACCGGATTATTATGGTCTTCTATCACTTCTCTTAGCTCTTGCCTCAACCCGTTTTCATACCTTGGGTCCTGTGTGGCTGGATACGGCGTTTTAACGCGATTCAGAATGGAATCGGGAAGAAGGTCGGCTACAGCAGCTCGCAACAGGCTTTTCTCTCGTCCGTCAGCTACTTTCATCTGCCATGGTGTATTGAAGACATACTCAATAAGGCGGTGATCACAGAATGGAACTCGTACCTCTAAACCAACCGCCATGCTCATACGATCTTTTCTATCGAGAAGCGTTTGTAAAAATCTAGTCATATTCAGATAGGTGATTTCTCGCATGCGTCGATTTTCAGGGGACTCGCCAGGTAATACGGGAACCTCCCTTAGCGCATCTTGATAAGCTTCTTGTCGATATGCTTGCTGATCTAGCTGGCGAAGAAAATCTGGAGCAAAGAGTTGAGTACCACCAAAATAACGGGATGAGCCGGATGTGAGCCAAGGGAAGGTATCCGCCTGAACTGCAGCAGGGTTGCGAAACCATTGATATCCACCAAATATTTCATCTGCTGCCTCGCCAGAAAGTGCGACAGTAGAGTAGCGCCGAATTTCTCTGAACAGGAGGTACAGAGAAGGCCACATATCTCCCCAGTACGCTGGAGGAATATCTGTGGCTTTTAAGACACTTGCTCGCACTGAGGGATCCAGTAATTCTTTGCTATCAAGTAATATTTCCGAATGCTCAGACTTAACGTGTTCAGATAAAGCCCGAGCGAATGGAGCATCCGGTGAGCCACGTACTGAATCCGCAGCGAAATTACCTTGGTTTTTAGAGAAGTCTACAGAAAAAGATCGTACCTTAGTTGATCCTAATTCTTTCGCAACCATAGCGGTCACTGTAGACGAATCCAGCCCTCCAGACAGTAGCGTACAAATAGGGACATCTGAAATTATTTGTCGACGCACCGTATCTTCTAACAACGACCTTACTGTTTGGACTGTGGCATCGTAGCTATCTGTATGAGGAGATGCTTCCAGTTTCCAATATGTTGTTTTAAATAACCCCTGCCGGCTGAATTTTATAATTTCTCCGGGTCGTACTTCATACATACCCTCATAAATGGTCTTTCCAGGGGTTTTGACCATATCTAACAATTCACGCAGACCATCTAATGTGACGCGCCGAGGAACGTGTTTATTTGCAAGAATAGCTTTAGGCTCAGAGCCAAAAATTATTCCATGCTCTGTGGGAAAGTAGTAGAGAGGCTTCACTCCTACTCGGTCTCGGGCAAGAATAAGCTCTTGCCTGTGTTTATCCCAAATACCAAACGCAAACATACCATTCAGCTTATTTACTGCTCCTACATTCCATTGCAAGAACGCCTTAAGCAGAACCTCTGTATCACTACTGGTGCGAAAATCATGTCCCAGGCTCTTCAGTTCGTCTCGCAGTTCACGGTAGTTATATATTTCTCCACAAAAAGTAACGACAGCAGAGTTGCTGGTCATAACCTCAGCTTCCATAGGCTGTTTTCCACCTTCTAGGTCGATAATAGCAAGCCTACGATGCCCAAATGCAACGTGGTCAGAATGCCAGATCCCTTCAGCATCTGGACCACGATTAATCAGAGTACGAGTCATTTGAGCAACTTCAGTAAGCTGCTCTTTAATATTTATTTTGAAATCCACCCACCCAGCAATTCCACACATATTATTCTCGCAAGATAATTAGTCTAATTGGCAATTACGCATGGCTAATTGTATTTTTCTGAATTAAGGCTAGGAGTTCCTTCGGTGTTTTTGCGGTAACCGCAATATCATAAGGAATTTCGATCCCAAACTTTTGTTTAAGATGTTCTACTACATTCAGAAGTGCCAACGAATCAAATCCCATATCACTAAATTCAGTATCTGCATGTAGTTCTGTCAGCTCAACCTCAGAGAATTCGTCTTGTTCACCTGATTGTTTCAAAAATTCTATTAGTTCTTTTATATTGAAATCTTTCATAATCGGCCCCGGTTTAGAACGCTATTACAAGTATGGCTATTAGTAAAAAATGACGATTTTATGTTTGATTAAAAATTAGATAATTTCTTGTACATCTATGGAAAAATCAGAAACAGTTCTGCCCGACTGAATGAGTTGTATAGAGACAGTCATTACACAGCTATTTTGTTCATTCTTTGATAATTTTGCGTGTAGTTCAGTTGGGGTGTTTAGTTCGCACATTGAGATAAAAAGCGCATCACATTTAATTATTTTCAATCTAAATGCATCGATATTCTTTATTTTGGCTGTTGCGTATATAGCTAATTGTCGGCTCGCTTCCAGTTGAGTCATAGCAAATATGTGATCGGCAGTTGGTCGGTCAAATAAGACGGGATGCCTCGGATCAAATCTAGCAAGCGCAATATAGCCACCATCTTTATGAGTGACGCGCAGCAATGCAATATTTTGGGGATTCCAGCGAGCAACTTCAGCTGGTTTTAGCTCACTATCTTCAGGGACTTCGATAGGAGCCTGAAACTGAACTCCGCGTTGCTTACACATATCAACGCGAATTCGTTTCCACTGTACTCTGTCTACGAAGTTTTGCCTTATCTGAATGACTGCAATCTCGGTTGAAGATGTGGGATCTGTGAGAACATATCGCCATTGCAGACCCGCTGTTCGACCTGCATTACGGGTTTCCTTCTCCACTTTGCTATTCACGATAACTCGAATAAACCGACCAATTGGATGGCGTATATCTAATGCTTCAGGGTTGACGGTCACCTTAAGTTCTCGGAACAAAAATTGATATCGGTTTTCTGCCAATGACAAGCCAAACTGATTATGAGCTATTGCAAAACATGCTTGCCTGCATATTTCGACCAGTGCCGCGATATCATAGCCTCTCGATTCAAGGATATTTTCTTGATAGAGACCATGAGATCTTGGAATTTGAGCACCTAATATCGTCTCATCAGGAGAGATTGCTACATAATCAGTTAAAAGAACGGAATCATTAGAGGGCTTATGAACTAGGGAAATGGGGAGTGTCCTCTCAAAATCCAGGTTCATTGATGCATTATTATTTTCAGTCATGAAGGTCTTCCTCTGCACTTCGCTCGAAGCTGCTTAGCCTATGCTTTCAGTTACTAGTTGAAGCCAAATTTTTGGTAGCAGTATTTCCGCTGACATCGATCAGCCGCCAGCCTTGGGTTTTGGCATATGACAGACTTGCTTCGTCTACCGGATAGCTATGCACATAGCACGCTGAGTTCACTGCTGAAAGCATTGGAAAGTCGGATGGATGATCTCCAAAAGCCAGTGACGATATGATGTTTTCTGAATGGGTAAAAAGGTATTCGAGTACTTTTCGCCTTTTACAATCGCCAACCATAGCAACGCAAACGGACCCAGTTAAAATGCGATTGTTAATTTCTGGCTCAGAGCCATACCAGGCCGTCATGCCAAGCGATTCTCCGATTGCCTGTACACAACAAGAGTACGATCCAGAAATAGCGACTACATGGTCACCATTTATTTTGAGTTTTTCATATTCCTGATAAACCGGAGATAAGAGTTTCTTCTCTGCCGAATTCCACCATTGAAACCCAAGGTCAAAATAATCATCTTGTTTAATTCCAGATAATATTTTGAAAAATAAACCGTTTGTTTTTTCTCGGGATGCTCCATTTTTTTCCGCATTCTTAACTGCATTGAGCATTTCAATAATCTTTTGCTCATTGACTATTTTCTTTCTGCCCAGATATTGAGCGAATAGGATCATTGTATGCATATCAAGAATCGTACTATCTAAGTCAAAGAATGCTGCTTGGCATCTTTCTTGACAGATTGAAGAGCTTCCTGCTTTTCGAATAGGCTGTGACATTTAACTCCTCCACGATCTAAATATGGATTGGTATATTCGCAGCCTTTCTTTCGAAATCATTATTTCTCCGAAACGAAGCTCGGAAAATAAAAGTATAAGAAAGGGCATATAACATCCAAACTCAGCTATATTAATATGATAACAAAATGTTATTAATATGATAATTAAACGTTTATGATGATAAGCGAATGACTATGAATAATGAACAGGATTCTAGGAAAGTATATGTTAACTAACAGGAAACAATTAAAAAGGTTCTGTCTCTTGACAGAACCTTTTTAATTGTCGATGTACAAATTCTGATACCACCAATACAAAGGTGATGATGCTGTGAGATATCAGAAATAAAACTCCATTTAGTTAATGTATCGCTCCACCTGTCACAGCAATATCTGTTTTATTTTCCCAGGCGACTTTAATAGCCGTTTTTAATGCTGACGTTATTATTTCTAAAGACATGCAGGGCATATTTGTATATTTGGTGGTTTGCTCTGGCAAATAGGGAACATGGATAAACCCTCCACGTGCGGCAGGGTATTTTTGTGTAAGGTAATGTAATAAGCCATACATCACATGGTTACAGACAAACGTGCCGGCTGTTTGGGAAACAGTAGCAGGGATATCAGACATATGTAGCGCCCTGACTATCGCCTTGATGGGCAAGCTGGAAAAATACGCGGCAGGGCCACCGGCAATAATAGGTGTATCAATCGGCTGATTACCTGCATTATCGGTGATTCTTGCATCGTTAATATTAATGGCAACCCGTTCTACTGTAATATCAGGTCTTCCTCCCGCTAACCCTACGGAAATCACTAATTCCGGCTGAAACTTATCAATAATGGTGTAAAGCTGTGCCAGTGATGTATCAAAGATACAGGGGAGCTGATGAACTTCAATGTTTGCATCAGCAACCCGGCTGCCTTGTAGTCGCTTAATCGCTTCCCATGAAGGGTTGATGGCATCGCCTCCAAAAGGCTCAAAAGCAGTCACTAAAATTGTTTTCATAGCTTTTTCCTGTCATTTTTTGTCAGAACATCAGAAAATAGAGCAAAAATACATTGGTAATCAGCAAAGTACATCCTGTAGGGATCTGAGCCTTGATGACGGCATTTCGATCAGGTAGCTCTAATAGTGCTGCGGGAACAAGATTAAAATTTGCTGCCATGGGTGTCATCAATGTACCGCAGTAACCAGAAAACATGCCGATTGCTGCCATTACAGCCGGATTACCACCATGTTGAAGTACAAGAATAGGGATCCCAATTCCGGCTGTTACGATAGGGAAGGCGGCGAAAGCATTCCCCATAATCATGGTCAAGAGTGCCATGCAAAAGACATAAGCCATAACTGCGATAAACCGATTATCAACCGCCAGATAACTCTCTGTCAGGTAAGAGATAATCGTTCCTACTCCGGCAGCGGTAAACAGCAACCCGAGCGTAGCCAGAATTTGTGGCAGAATGAATACGCAGCCTATCGAGTCCAGTAAGCGACGAGTCTCCTGCATAGGTTGTATAATTTTCTCGCGAGTAATACGGATTGCAATGACCAGTGCGATAAGACAGCCGAGAGTGATAGAGAAGAGGGTTGCCAGCGTTGTGTGATTGCCTTCGCCAAAAATTGCGCGCTCTAATCCGGGAATATGGTTAAACGCAAGAACACCCATCATGGTGATAACCGGAATAAGTAAGGCGGGTAAAAATAATCGATTCCCAAGACGGGTTGCACTTTCCTGCCGTTGCTCTGGCGTTGGCTGGTGATAGTTACCTAAACGAACCCCACCAAACCCAGCCAGCAGTGCCATCACAACCACTAAAATCCCTACTCCGATATGTACGATCCTTGTTGCCAGAACTTCATTATCGAGCCAGAGCTCAGCCAAACGATAGCTCCAGTTTCCTAGCAGAAAAATAAAGCCATAAAGCCCCCAGAATAGCCCTGTAGTCAAACGATGGGGATTGGCTTTATCCCGCCAGGACATCACTGTCACAATAAGCAAAATAGCGCCCGCTAAATAATAGAGATACTGTAACTGAAACATTATATTGCCTCCTTGCTGGCTTGTTTTGTATGTCTTAGGGAAGCAATTTCTTTGGCAAGTTTGTTATCCAGCCGATATAGCCTAACTGAATGGATGAAGAACGCACAAACCGCAGTCGGAATTCCCCATAGGGCAATATGCAGGGGTTCTGTCTCGATACCTGCGGAGTTCAACATAAAATTGTGCATAAAAATAATGGCGCCGAATGCGACAAAAATATCTTCTCCAAAAAACAATCCGGTATTATCTGTCGCGGCGGACATAGCGCGGATCCGATAGCGGACATTTTTGGGTAAATCGCCATATTGATTTTCGGCAGCGCCTTCAGCCATTGGCGCCAGTAATGGACGAACCATTTGTGGATGCCCCCCCAGACTGGTTAAACCCAGAGCGGCAGAGATTTCACGTACAAACAGGTAGACGATCAGTAAACGGCCGGTTGTGGCACTTTTAATATGGGCAATGGCACGTTGAGCCTGCTCTTTTAAACCATGCCTTTCCAGCAATCCAATGATGACTAAAGGTAATAGAATAGTCAGCGATAGGTTCATTGTATTAAGAAAGCCAGAGCCGAGCTTTTCCAGAATATCGAGAATCGGCATATTGGCAGCTACCCCTGTGACCAGCCCTGCAACGGTTACAACCAGAACAGGATTAAACCTGATAATAAAACCAATGATGATGACCGCAATCCCGATTAGGGGCCAAAAATTGACAGTATGCTGCATATTTTACTTCCCTCTGCATAAGTGGATTGTTGTTTTATTGTTGATATAGTTGGTGTTCATTGTTGGGTAATTGTTTTTTATTGTTGAACAATAAATATATTGTGTTCAAAGAATGATCAACGTAAATCTGCATTGGATTGTAAAAATGGAAGGTAGATCACTGATTAGATCGATTTTTTATCTGAGTCATTGGAAATTAAAAAGGAGTGAACCGATATTTTTAACGCCATTTATAGCACTATATGGTGTTAACTATCGGTATTAATTTAGGATGTGTTATTTTAATTTGAAATTATGATTCATTTAACAATTTTATTATTGAATATTGTTATTTATTGATAATTAAATCAAGATACGGCTTCCGGGCTGTAAGAATTTTTCTGGCACGTAAAGATCGAAGTTATTCAATCGGCAGTATTCTTCCAATTGTTGAGCAGAACTAACACCCACTTTTTTATATATTTGTGCGGTATAGTTTTCAACGGTACGATAGGAAATATTTAAAATCCTGCCGATTTGTTTACTGGTATATTTATGCAAAGAGAGGAAAATAACGTCCCATTCCCGTTGAGTAAATAAATCAGTCGGGGGTTGGAACATAATAGAAGCAGGTAGTTTCCCATGATACAAGCGGGTCAATGAATAATCCTGAGCTTTCCATAAATGATAGATGATTCCTATACAGTCACCATTATCGTGATAAATAGGTGACTTTTCACAAAAGTAAGATGATAAAGTTTGAGTTTCTCCCCAAACATGGGTTTCTAGTGAAACGTAAGATTTTTCTTCTTTCATTACCTTTTGGTCATGATGAATATACGCTTCAGCGAACTCAGCGCCACCCCAGGGAAGCTCATGATCGTAGAGCCCCTCAAAATCAAATGAATCTGAAAACCCCTTAATCTTATTCAACGCGTTGTTACCATAGATGAAGCATGAATTTTTATCCTTGATCCCCCAAGGGTCATTACTTGCTGCCAACGTATTAATTATTTGAGGTGAAATGATCGACTTCTTACTCATATCAATATTCCTTATAAAAGATGGTCACTAAAGTATTTTATACGCTTCCAATGTTTATAAAAATGAATAGAATTCTTAAATATACTGTTTCATCGTCAACTCCAGGGAAGTTTTTTAATAATATAAAAATCAATTTGAATAGAATATAGTCTTTTTAGTGATGCAAGTTTCAAGGGGGTACTACCTATTAAAATAAATAAAATTAAGTGGATTTTTTAAATGAATTATCATTTTTGTGAAACGCATCACGGAAAAACGATTACCTGAAACTTTCAATAGAAAGTTCCAGGTATGACCATAGAGTTTTAGTGAGGTGTTAACTGAGTTAAACCAATGATTGCCTGCTCAAGGTATTTCCGGGGACAACCTAAATTGATCCGAATAAATCCTTTTCCTTTATCTCCGAAACTATATCCCATTGAAACCGCTATTTTTGCTTTTTTTATTAACGTATCCTGCAATGCATTATCATCTAAGCCTAATTCACGGCAATCGAGCCAGGCCAGATATGTCCCTTCTGCCTTGACCATTCGGCACCAAGGGGCAGAAGAAGCTAACGCCTGCTCTAGCCAGCGACGGTTTTCCGCCAGATGCTCTTGTAATTTATCAAGCCATACATCCCCATATTGATAAGCTGCTGTCGCTGCGGTCATTGATAATGAATTGAATACATCTAATCCGTGGGCATTCAACCGATCAACAAAAGCCTGTCGGAGAACAGCATTTGGGATAAGAAAGTTTGATATACGAAGTGATGACAGTCCAAAAGTCTTACTCGAAGAAGTGGCAACGATTATGTTGTTATGCCACTCATTACCAAGATGCAATATGGAGGTAAATTTTTCTCCGGGCAAAGTTAAATCAGCCCAAATTTCATCGGAAAGTAGTGTCGTTCCGTATTTTTTACAGAGAACCAACAGCTGAGACAGTTCATCATGATTCCAGCATCGGCCTGTAGGATTGTGCGGGTTACATAGCAGCAATACAGGAGGGCGATGTTGCTCTAACAACTGTTCTAGATGGCAGTAATCAATTGTATACCCTTCTGAGCATTCAATAAGAGGATTTTCAAGAAGTACTCTGTCATTCATTGCAATGATTTTTGCAAATGAGCCATAGTAAGGAGCCTGAACAACAACCCCATCTCCGGGTTTACTTAGCATTTGTATCAACAAAGCCAATCCCGGTAAGACACCTTCTATTGATGTGAACCAGTCTCTGTATAAGGTCAGATTATGGCGTCTGGAAAACCAGTCTATTGCTGCTTGATAGTAGAGAGTGTCCCGTTCGCTATAGCCGAAAATTCCGTGTTCAATTCGGGAAGACAGAGCTTGCAGGACTTCTTTCGGACAAGGAAAATCGAAATCAGATACCCACATTGGTAGAAGATCAGTTGTATTTAAATTCAGGTAGCGATCCAAAAAATCCCACTTAACAGAGCTTGTATGGTGGCGGTCGATTATCTGATTGAAATCAGGTGAGTTCACGTTAATTTTCCTTATTTTTCTGCGAGTATTCCGGTGTGACTTTTGCAATACCGAAACCAGTAAAACCATAAATAAGAGCTAAAAAGATAGCGGTATAACATTGGACTGCCCAAGGCAGCAGATCGAGTGTGCTGACACCTAGTGTTGTCGCCATATAAATACCAGCAGAAGTCCAGGGAAGCAGCGGTTCAATAACGGTGCAGCCATCTTCTATTGTTCGGGACAGGTTTTTATTATCTAGTCCCATCCGTTGATAAGCTTCTTTAAATAGCTCGGCTGGAATAAGTAGCGCTAATTTTCCGTCACAGGTGGCACCTGTGACTAGAATCGTGGTAGATAAGGTGGCAGCGATGAGTTGCCCAGTAGTATGGACCGCCTGTAGAAGCCAGGTGATAATGATGGTCAGGGAACCAGTGAGGGTTAATACACCTGCAAATGAGAATGCACACAATATAAGTAATACAGTTCCCATCATGGAAGACATCCCACCGCGATTAAGAAGGCGCGGAACATCACCAATAATCCCGGAAAAATCGCCTCCCTGTTCAGAAAACATGCTGTGATTGAAGCCATCAATTAATGAATTAAGGCCTTGCTTAATAGTAAATCCTTGAAGCCCTACTCCGATCACAATTGCTAATACAGAGGCAGCAAACATAACCGGTATCACT
This sequence comes from Xenorhabdus bharatensis, assembly GCF_037996705.1. Lineage (NCBI taxonomy): Bacteria > Pseudomonadati > Pseudomonadota > Gammaproteobacteria > Enterobacterales > Morganellaceae > Xenorhabdus > Xenorhabdus bharatensis. Next base: position 73,469 of record NZ_JBBMXG010000018.1, read on the forward strand.
GGACGTTTGGTTACGGCTCCCCATACAACTAATGCTGGTGGTAAAATTAGTAATAAATTGAAGTGATATAGATTTTCAAGTGATTGAATTATATGTGTTATTTTTTCTGGTGTTGCTGAGTTATCCGCTAAGCTTATATTCCCGGCAATAAAATAGACAATAGCCGCTAAAATGAAGCCGGGGATAGTGGTATACAATAAGTGCTGAATATGACTGTAAAGATCAGTCTCGGCAACAATGGCTGCAAAATTTGTTGAATCAGATAAAGGTGAAATTTTATCACCGAAATATGCACCTGAAACTACTGCTCCTGCTGTAGCAGCCAATGAAACATCGAGACTGTTAGCTACCCCCATTAAAGCAACGCCCACGGTTCCGGCTGAACCCCATGATGTTCCCGTACAGACTGAAATAATACTCGTAATAAAGAATGCGGCGATAAGAATGTATTGAGGGCTAATTAGCTTTAGTCCCCAATAAACCATATAAGGTATCGTTCCGCTTAACATCCAAGTACCAATTAATCCTCCGACGCAAATCAAGATCATGATGACCGGCATTGCTTTGACTAATTTTGTTACAATAGCATCAATAATGTCATTCCAGTGATAGCCTTGCCAATATGCCAGTAATGAAGCTATTACAGCCGATGCGAGTAATAGTGATTCTATTCGGAGACCTAGTTGGCCATAACCAATAATTAACAGTAGGAGCATGGCTGCAATGGGTAATATAGCCAGCCCCAAACTAAGTTTTTTCTTGTTATCCATTATCAATATTCCAATTTACGGAAGGGGAGTTGAAACAAAAATTACTCTATCAAAGAAACAGACTCTCTGATGATAAGTTTTCCTGAAAACATATTTAGTTGTGGGAGGGGGTCTTTTTTGTTACTTAGATTTAACGCGAGATTTGCTGCGTGTTGAGCCATTTTTTCAATTGGATTATGTATAGTAGTTAAGGAAGGATAGAGATATTGAGCTGTGACAATATTATCAAATCCGACAATTGATAGCTGTTCCGGTAGCTTGATTTTTCGCTGATGTAAAAATCGCATCATTCCTGCTGCCATAACATCATTAAATGTTACAGCGGCAGTAAAGCTGGTATTGCTGTTTAAGAGTTTTTCTGCTGCTTGTTCTCCACCCTTTTCATTAAACGGAACGCTAATAATCCAATCACTGGGTACTGTGATACCTGCACTATCCATTGCTGTATAATATCCTTCTAACCTAAATTTCCTATCATCAATGGATAGATCAGTTGTTATATAGGCAATTTTACGATGACCATTTTGGATAAGATAATTGGTAGCAGTTAAAGAAGCATTAATATTATCTAACCAAACACATCGGTTAGCGATTCCCGGAAAATATCGGTTAATAACGACTAACCCTGGAGTATGAGCAGCATAGCGTAATATATCAGCTTCATTCATCCTACTGACATAGGCAACTATTGCTTCACATCCCTGGTTAATTAAAAAATCTAAGCCGGATTTTTCACGTTCTGCCTGATGTTCACCGCTGCACACCATTAATTTGGCTTCTTCTTGACGGGCAATTTTCTCAACTCCACGAGCCAATAAGGAAAAAAAGGGATCAGCTAAATTTCCTGTTAATAAGCCCAACATATTTCCGCATCTTTTCGCCAATGCAAGTGCGGCTAAATTGCGGTGGTAGTTTAAGTTACGCATTGCTTTTTCTACGCGTTCGCGCGTGACCGGCTCAACATAAGCAGTATTATTAATGACACGGCTGACAGTAGCGACAGATACTCCTGCCTGATGTGCAACTTCTTTCATGGTAGACATGCTTTCCCTCAGTCGTTTTATACTATAGTTATAGAGAGAAATCATATCTCAATTCATTCAAATAATTTATCCTTTTTATTGATTAAGTAATACCTTTTTTGATTGTGTTTTAATGGTTAATATAAGAATGCATGGCCCATAGATGAAAAATATTGGGATGGAACATATAAATCATAATTATTTCTTTCACATAGTTCCTTTAATTCAATAATTGAATTTATGGATAGCTTTTCATAAATAATCTTAAAATATTTTTCTAGTGTACGATATGATATTTTAAGTTTGTTAGCAATGTATTTATTATTTATTCCTCGACAAAATAAGAAAATTATTAGCCATTCCTTTTCTGTCAATATTTTATTTGGAGGGTTTAGGTTAATGGATATAGAAGAATTATTCTTGATATAATGATGAACGGAGAAATGACTTATTTCTTTAATATGGCAAATTATACCCATGCACTGGTTATCTTCACTCATTAATGGATATTTTTCACAAAAATAAGGTTTTAATTGGTGTGGGTTATCTTGAAAGTAAGCACCTATAGAGGATACTCTTTGCATGGATTGTAAGGTTTTCCTATCATGTTCTTCAAATAGGTTAGAAAGATCACTAAGCTGTGTAGATAATTCCTTTTCTTGATAGCCACGGATATCAAAGTTATCAGGTAATTTGTTTAGTTTAATGAATGTTTTGTTTGCGTATATAAAACGGAGATTGATATCTTTTACAAACCATGATTCATGGCTTTTATCCCACATTTTTGTTAATTGAGGTGTTATTTGGCTCATATTAACCTGCAATAATGATTGAGTTAAAATAGTAAAATATATTCTTAATAAGTAAATTTTATTTAAGTGTTGCGGATAGGGTAACGAATTTATTTTAGATGAAATGTGAGAAGAGTTTGTTATCCATGTAACCGGTTTCATGTGGTATAGAAATGTGACTTATATCTCGGTTTTTTGGCTTGCTTATCACCGAGGAAACAAATACGCAGCAAAGTACTGACAAGTGAAGCTACTCTACACGTACGAGAGTTAGTCCGTCAGTCATGTGGTTAGAACGGGTAGTGAGCAAAGATCATGTGGTAAATAATTCTCCGACATTGTCGCTTTCAAAAATTATGAGGGGATTGAAGAGAAGGATAGCGAGCAGGTTGTTTGAAGAGTTTTCACATCTGAAGAAGTATTATTGGGGTCAACACTTTTTGAGATAGAGGTTATTTTTTGCGCTTCGTATTCCTAACCTAATAGATGATGTAATAATTAAAAGTATTTATTAGCTTTTATGTCAAAATATTTACTACAAGGAAAAGAAGCAGTCAGTTCAGTTGATTTTAAACGACGAGAAATATTACCGTGGTTTCGTAAACAAATAAAACCAACCGACTGGGAACAACAGATTTCAGCAATCTTAGCTGAACTAGATAGACTTGGGCCGCCACGAAAGGCTACAGATCCCAAATAGCAGTTGGAAAAATAGTTAAATAGCAAAAAACCGTCATTGAGTATCTTTTGTTATAAATAAAAGATATTAATGACGGCTCAAGTATAATTAAGTTGAATTAGATTTTTGTAAATTGTTTATTATCTAATACCTTGGAAACTTCTTTATTCAGAATATTCAGCAGAAGAATGGAACGAGTTTCTCCATCTGGTTCATTGTAAATGGCCTGAATTCCTTCAAAAATCCCTTCAGTTATCAGAACAGTATCACCAGAAATAGGGGTTTCTGGTGCGGTAAATTCCTGTTCAGTCGCATTCATTAATTCATCGATTAATTGCTGTGGGACAACCGCTGGGTATGTACTGAAACGGATAAAGTGATTAACCCCCCGTGTTGAATTAACCGTGGTTGTATGAATAACTTCCGGATCAAAGTTCACAAAAAGGTAATTCGGAAAAAGAGGTTCGGTTACGGTCGTTCTTCTACCCCGTATAATTTTTTCAATTTTGGCTGTGGGTGTCAGGCAAATGACATCCTGTCTCTCTAGGTTTTCGATCGCCCGAGAGATTTGCCCGCGTTTACAATAAAGAAGATACCAATTTCCCATAATATTCCGACTCCATTACACAATGTACTAAGCATAACAAAACCGATACAAGCAAATCATCTACAAAGTGAAAAATGTGTTTAAAGAAAATGACATGTTTTTATAGGCAGCAAAGACTGTTACAGGCCAAAATCCATGTCTTATATACTTTATCTTTCAAGTTGCCTCTTTGTTGATTGCACTCACTAAATTAAATCAAGTAGCTATCTACGATCCTGCCTTTCACTGTAGACAGCCTGTGGCTGAGCAAATTCGTTCTCTTGCCGTTATGGTACATTTTGAAATCCATTTGTGTGTACATTATTAAACCGGATATCGCCTAATTTTATTTATCATTATGAATTTAAATAATTTTATTAGATAAAATTGCAGAATGGTTTATTTTTGAAAAACCGTATATTAAGAGGATAGCACTATTTTATTACTGTAAATGAATAGCTTAAAATTTATCTACGTAATCAGATGTTCTCTATGCAATTTGGTAAGTCGGAATGGGGGATGAACAACGTTTCTCTGTGTCTTAGCAATTCACCCCACAAGAATACAGTAAATTCATTTATTTTTAGCAAGTTATGGGTTTACCTTGTAACCTGCATTCGAGAGCTTATAATGTTCTTCCCCCTTAACAATCGGCATAATTGAATAATATGAAATACCGCGATCTAAGAGACTTTCTTTCCTTGCTGGAACAATCTGGTGAATTAAAACGAATTAGTATGGAAGTTGATCCCTATCTGGAAATGACTGAAATCGCGGATCGTACTCTTCGTGCCGGTGGGCCTGCCCTGTTGTTTGAAAACCCCAAAGGATATTCAATGCCGGTTTTATGTAATCTGTTTGGAACACCTAAGCGGGTTGCGATGGGGATGGGACAGGATGATGTTAAAGCTCTGCATGATGTTGGCAAGTTGCTGGCTTTTCTCAAAGAGCCGGAGCCACCAAAAGGTTTTCGTGATTTGGTTGGTAAGTTGCCTAAATTCAAACAAGTTTTAAATATGCCAACTAAGCGTCTCAGTTCTGCGCCTTGTCAGGAGCTGGTCTGGGAAGGAGATGATGTTGATTTGACCCGAATCCCAGTGATGCATTGTTGGCCGGAAGATGCTGCTCCTTTGATTACATGGGGTCTGACCGTAACCAGAGGGCCAAATAAAGAACGCCAAAATCTGGGTATCTATCGTCAGCAAGTTTTGGGTAAAAATAAACTTATTATGCGCTGGTTATCACATCGCGGTGGGGCACTCGATTTTCAGGAATGGTGTCAGGCTCATCCGGGGGAGCGCTTTCCTGTTTCTGTCGCTCTGGGGGCGGATCCTGCCACAATTTTAGGTGCTGTTACGCCTGTGCCTGATACCTTGTCTGAATATGCTTTTGCCGGATTGCTGCGCGGGCATAAAACGGAAGTTGTGAAATGTTTGTCCAATGAATTAGAAGTGCCAGCCAGTGCTGAGATTATCCTCGAAGGGTATATTGAACCGGGTGAAATGGCTCCGGAAGGACCATATGGTGACCATACTGGTTATTATAATGAAATCGATATGTTTCCTGTATTTACCATTACCCACATTACCCAGCGCCGTGATGCTATCTACCACTCTACTTATACAGGGCGTCCGCCGGATGAACCGGCTGTATTGGGCGTTGCACTGAATGAAGTGCTGGTACCGATCCTGCAAAAACAATTTCCTGAAATTGTCGATTTTTATCTACCTCCTGAGGGTTGTTCTTATCGGCTTGCCGTCGTTACGATGAAAAAACAATATGCAGGGCATGCCAAACGGGTCATGATGGGTGTCTGGTCATATCTGCGGCAATTTATGTACACAAAATTTGTGATTGTCTGTGATGATGACATTAATGCCCGAGACTGGAATGATGTTATCTGGGCAATAACAACGCGGATGGATCCGCAACGGGATACTGTCTTAATGGAGAATACACCAATTGACTATCTCGATTTTGCATCACCTGTTTCCGGGCTTGGCTCAAAAATGGGATTAGATGCAACCAATAAATGGCCGGGAGAGACACAAAGGGAATGGGGGCGTCCGATTGTCATGAGTGATGAGATCCGGGCCCGTGTCGATGAAATTTGGGATCAATTAGATATTTTGAAGCGATAAGAGGGAACGCATGACAACACTAAGCTGTAAAGTAACATCGGTTGACTCCATTACAGATACAGTTTATCGGGTTCGTTTATTACCTGATTCGCCTTTTTCTTTTCGTGCAGGGCAATACCTTATGGTTGTGATGGATGAGAGGGATAAACGCCCTTTCTCTATGGCATCATCACCATCAGAACACCAGACGATTGAATTGCATATAGGGGCTTCTGAATTGAACCTGTATGCAATGGCGGTGATGGATAGGATCCTGGATCAGAAAGTTATTGATATTGATATTCCACACGGGCAAGCGTGGTTTCGTGAAGACAGTAAAAATCCGATGCTATTAATTGCAGGAGGAACCGGGTTTTCATATACCCGTTCTATTTTACTGGCCGCCTTAGAGCAAGATCCTGAGCGCGAAATTGCAATTTATTGGGGTGGGCGTGAGCTGCAACATCTCTATGATTTAGGTGAATTGCAATCTTTAAGTGAACGTTACCCTAATTTAACTGTTGTTCCTGTGGTTGAGCAGTTTGATGGTAGTTGGCGGGGAAGAACGGGAACGGTATTAAGTGCTGTTCTGGAGGATTTTGGCAATTTAGCTCCGTATGACATTTATATCGCCGGTCGCTTTGAAATGGCTAAAATTGCCCGTGAACGGTTTTGCAGTGAGCGTGATGCTTCTCTTGAGCGTATGTATGGTGATGCGTTCGAGTTTATCTGATTTATACATTTTGTCCTTCAAGTTGTCTCTTTGCTGGCTGAGCTCGCTCACCCCAGTCACATAGTTATCTATGCCTCTGGGGGATTGCTGCCGCGACGTATCTTGAAATCCATTGTGTATATACCTACCATCTGGTGAGCAATAATAAAAAAACCCGCCCCTGACAGGCGGGAAACTACGGCAACAACTTATTCGAGTGATGCAATAGATAAGACAGACAAGGGGAAATACTCACAAATAATCGTCAGATACTTCGATAGCTAAACTCTTTCAATAATCGTGGCAATGCCCTGACCCAACCCGATACACATAGTTGCTAATCCGAACTGGACATCTTTACGCTCCATCAGATTCAGCAAGGTTGTTGTGATTCTGGTACCAGAACAGCCCAATGGATGACCAAGTGCAATAGCACCACCATTCAGGTTAATTTTGTCATCCATACTATCCAGCAGATTCAGCCCCTTCATACATGCCAGAGATTGAGCAGCAAACGCTTCGTTTAATTCAAACAGATCAATATCCGAAAGAGTCAGACCGGCTTTTTTCAATGCCATTTGTGTTGCAGGAACAGGACCATAACCCATGATGGAAGGATCGCAACCAACAACCGCCATTGAACGGATACGGGCACGAGGCTTCAATCCCAGTTCACGTGCTTTACTTTCACTCATAACCAGCATTGCTGACGCACCGTCTGAAAGTGCTGAAGAGTTACCGGCGGTTACACTACCCGTAACGGGATCAAAGACAGGGCGTAGACCAGCCAAATCTTTCAGATTAGTATCCGGGCGGATAACCTCATCAAAATTAATAAGCTGAATGTTTCCGTCAGCATCGTGCCCGTGAAGAGGGGCGATCTCGTTGGCAAAGGCTTTTGATTCTGTTGCCTGTGCAGCGCGCTGATGTGAACGCATAGCAAATTCATCCTGCATTTCACGGCTGATCCCATGCATTTTTGCCAGCATCTCAGCCGTCAGGCCCATTACGCCCGCAGCTTTTGCTACATTACGACTTAATTTAGGGTGGAAATCGACACCATGAGTCATCGGAACGTGGCCCATGTGCTCAACGCCACCAATCATGGCAATATTGGCATCTCCCGTCATGATCATGCGGGTCGCATCATGCAATGACTGCATTGAAGAACCACACAGACGGTTAACGGTAACCGCAGGTACTGAATGAGGAAGCCCAGCCAGCAATGCAGCATTACGGGCAATATTAAACCCTTGCTCCAGTGTTTGTTGTACACATCCCCAAGAGATATCATCAATCTGCTCAGGCTGTACTGATGGATTACGTTTAAGGAGTGATTTCATCAAATGTGCTGAGAGATCTTCGGCACGGGTCTGACGGAATACTCCACCTTTTGAGCGCCCCATCGGGGTACGGATACCATCAATAATGACTACGTTTTCCATGTTTTCAGACCTCACGCTGTTTCACCTGAATTAACAGCAAGCTTTGCTGCCGCAGGATAGTAACTTTCATTGCTCTCAGCTTTCGCTTTCAGGCCGGCTGGAACCTGATAAAGTGCACCTAAATGGGCATAGCTTTCAGCCAATTTCACATAGGCTGCTGTTCCCATTGTATCCAGATAACGGAAAACGCCACCGTGGAATGGAGGGAAACCTAAACCATAAACTAGCGCCATATCTGCTTCTGCAGGGCTGGCAATCACACCTTCTTCCAGACAACGAACAACTTCGTTAATCATTGGGATCATGGTACGGGCAATGATATCTTCGCCAGAGAAAGTCTGTTTAGGCTGGCTTACACCTGCCAGTAACTGATCGGTGGTTTCGTCCTGCTCTTTTTTCGGTTTACCTTTTCTATCCTGAGTGTATTTATAGAAACCAACACCGTTTTTCTGGCCGTAACGCTGGTTTTCAAATAAGACATCAATGGCATCCCGATAATCGCGGCTCATGCGCTCAGGAAAACCTTGTGCCATGACGCTCTGTGCGTGATGGGCAGTATCAATTCCAACCACGTCAATCAGATAGGCAGGGCCCATTGGCCAGCCAAATTCTTTTTCCATGATTTTGTCGATTTGACGGAAATCACCACCATCTCGCAATAACATGCCAAAGCCGGCCAGATAAGGGAATAGAACACGGTTTACGAAAAAGCCCGGGCAATCATTCACAACAATCGGGGTTTTGCCCATTTTGCTGGCATAGGCAACAACAGCAGAAATGGTTTTTTCTGATGTTTTTTCTCCACGAATGACTTCAACCAGCGGCATACGGTGAACCGGGTTGAAGAAGTGCATACCACAGAAGTTTTCTGGTCGCTTCAGTGATTTGGCTAATTCAGTAATTGGAATCGTGGAAGTGTTGGATGCCAGAATGCAGTCATCATTAATATGAGATTCTGCTTCTGCCAGAACTGCCGCTTTAATTTTCGGGTTTTCAACAACAGCTTCGACTACAACCTGAGATTGCTCAATACCGGCATAATTCAAGGTTGGCTGGATGGATGACAAAATCTTAGCCATCTTCATTGCATCCAGACGTCCGCGTTCAAACTGTTTGTTGAGCAATTTAGCCGCTTCGTTCATGCCGAGATCCAGCGCTTTCTGATTAATATCTTTCATCAGAACCGGCACACCTTTACGTGCTGATTGGTAAGCGATACCGCCACCCATAATACCTGCGCCCAGCACAGCGGCATGTTGAGGTGTTGAAACTTCTTTCAGATGTTTTTTTGCCAGACCTTTTACATATTGGTCATTCAGGAAGATCCCGACTAAAGCACGGGCAACTGAAGTATGCGCTAGCATAACGAAGCTATCACTTTCCAGTTTTAATGCTTCATCGCGATTCAGAGTCGCGGCTTTTTCAATGGTTTTTACCGCAGTAATCGGAGCCGGATAATGAGGCCCTGCGACTTTCATTACCATGCCTTTTGCCACAGTGAAGCTCATGGTGCGCTCAATTGCATTGAGGCTAAGTGGGACTAGTTTAGGTTGGCGGGCAGCTTTCCAGTCTAAATCGCCCTTAATAGCTTGTTCCAGAATAGAAACAGCGGAGCTAACCAGTTTCTCAGCAGGCACAACGGCATCAACCAAGCCATTTTTCAACGCTTCCTCTGCACCGATATCTTTGCCGGCTGTAATAATTTCAAGGGCATTATCAGTTCCGATCAAGCGTGGCAGACGAACTGAGCCACCAAAGCCCGGCATGATACCTAGTTTAGTTTCTGGTAAACCAATTCGAAGGTCTGGGGATGCTACGCGAAAATCAGTGGCAAGGACCAACTCGCAACCGCCACCAAGCGCATACCCATTGATTGCGGAGACTGTAGGAACAGAGAGGTCTTCAATTCGGTTGAAAATGTTATTAGCGAGATTGAGTAGTTCATGAAGTTTTTCGGCTGGTGCGCTGAATAAGGATAAAAATTCAGTGATATCAGCACCAACGATAAAAGCCTGTTTTTCAGAACGGATTAATAGCCCTTTTAACTCAGATTGTTGTTCAAGGGTGGCAATTGCCTTATCCAGTGATGCAACAGTCTTGGTATCCAGTTTATTAATTGCGGCTGACGCATTGAAGATCAGTTCTGCAATGCCATCTTTCAGCCAGTTTACTTGAATAGTTTCACTTAGGTAGAGCATGTCATTCTCCTCAATGAGTGCATACCATCTGGTATGACCAGATGTGGTTGATTGTGATTAGTGTGTTAAGTGAATGCAAATCAATGATTAATTTTTTGTAGGGCGGATCACAGGTAAGATTTATGATGGGAAGTGCTATTTTTTATTATTGCATTGAAAAATATAAATATTATCAGTTAATTCTTATTAAGTTGATTTTCAGTGATGACACGAAAAATAATGTATTGTGGTAAAATTCAAATTCCGGCCAGATAACCCAAAGGTTCATAAAATGGAAAAGTTGGCATCTCTGTATCAAGAACATATTAAAATTTTGCAAAAGCGTGCTAAAGAAATATTAGCACGCAGTCAGCTTGACGCCCTGCTTATTCACTCTGGTGAGTTATTACGAGTATTTCTCGATGATAGCCATTATCCGTTTAAGGCAAATGCACATTTCAAGGCATGGGTTCCTGTAACCAAAGTACCGAATTGCTGGTTGTGGATAGATGGTGTTAATAAACCTAAATTATGGTTTTATTCCCCAGTGGACTATTGGCATAGTGTGGAGCCACTTCCTCACGGATACTGGACGGAAGAAGTGGAAATGTTCCATCTGGCCAGCGCGGAAGATATCAACGCAGCACTGAATGGCTTTTCAAAACAACACACGGCCTACATCGGCGGACAAGTTGAACGTGCGAAATCGCTGGGGATCTCCGAGCATAATCTTAACCCTAAAGCTGTTTTAGATTATTTAAGCTATCATCGTTCCTACAAGACAGATTACGAACTGGCCTGTATGCGTGAAGCGCAGAAGACAGCAGTGAATGGCCATATGGCGGCACATGAAGCATTTTTGTCAGGTGTCAGCGAATTCGAAATCAATATGTTCTATCTGATCGCAACAGGCCACCGTGATACTGATGTGCCTTATGACAATATTATCGCACTGAATGAAAATGCTGCTGTTTTGCACTATACAAAGTTGCAGCAGACGGTACCTGCTGAAATTCGCAGTTTTTTGATTGATGCTGGTGCAGAATATAATGGCTATGCAGCGGACATCACCAGAACTTATGCAGCGAAATCAAATAGCGAGTTTGCTTCTTTGATTAAAGGGCTGAATGACGAACAGCAGGCAATTATCACCACGATCAAAGCAGGTACTCGTTACACTGATTATCATATCAATATGCACTATCGCATAGCCAGATTGCTGAAAAAGCACGATATCATTAATGGGATTAGTGAAGAGGCTATGGTTGAGAAAGGGCTGACAACGCCGTTTTTCCCTCATGGGCTTGGTCACCCGCTTGGCCTTCAGGTACATGATTCTGCCGGATTTATGCAGGATGATACAGGAACTCATTTGTCTGCACCGGAAATGTATCCTTATTTGCGTTGTACACGAGTTCTGGAACCGAGAATGGTTTTGACCATTGAGCCGGGGCTTTATTTTATTGAAACCTTATTGGCCCCGTGGCGTGTCAGCGAATACAGCAAACATTTCGACTGGAAAAAGATCGATGTGCTTAAGCTATATGGCGGTATTCGTATTGAAGATAATATCGTTATCCATGATGGAAAAATTGAAAATATGACCAGAGATTTACAGTTGCCGTAATGAAGCCTTATTTAATTCCAGCGGCTTCAGTCAGCTTTACTGAGGAAATAAAGAAGAGCCGTTTTATTACCCTGCTGGAGCATACCAGCGGGGTTGATGAAGCAAAATCGTTTATTCAACGTATCAAACAGCAATACCCTGATGCCCGACATCACTGCTGGGCTTTTGTTGCTGGTGCTCCCGATGATTCTCAGCAGTTAGGGTTTTCAGATGATGGTGAACCTACCGGAACTGCGGGTAAGCCGATGATTGCACAATTGATAGGAAGCGGTTTAGGGGAGATCACTGCAATATCCGTCCGCTATTTTGGGGGGATAAAACTGGGAACTGGTGGGTTAGTGAAAGCCTACGGTAATGGCGTTCAGCAGGCGCTTAAGCTATTGGAAAAAGAGTATAAAGTTCCACAAAAACAGTACCAGATACAATGTGAATATGCACAAATCTCAATGGTAGAACAGTTATTACAGCAATTTTCAGGGCAAGTACTTGCCAGTGAATATACGGAAAATGTTACATTGCAAGTCTCATTACCTGCTACTCTTGCGGATGAAATAGGTAATAAATTACGTGACTTAAGTCGCGGTACGCTATTTTTAACATCAAAAGAATAATTATTTTGTCATACCTGATTTCGAAGGAACCTGCTGAATGCATTTTCGCACCATAACCCGTATTGTCGGGCTACTTGTCATTATTTTCTCTGTCACAATGATTATTCCGGGGTTGGTGGCATTGATTTACCGAGATGGTGCCGGCAAAGCTTTCAGTCAGACATTCATTTTTGCACTTCTGATTGGTTTGGTACTTTGGGTACCCAATCGGGAACAAAAATATGAATTGAAACCTAAGGAAGGTTTCTTGATCGTTGTATTGTTCTGGACTGTATTGGGTAGTGTCGGTGCTTTGCCTTTTATTTTTTCAGAAAAACCTAATCTTTCTATTACTGATGCTTTTTTTGAATCTTTCTCAGGCCTAACGACGACAGGAGCGACGACACTTGTTGGTCTTGATTCTCTTCCTAAAGCCATTCTCTTTTATCGGCAAATGCTGCAATGGTTGGGAGGAATGGGAATCATCGTATTAGCGGTTGCGATCCTGCCTTTGCTGGGGGTAGGGGGAATGCAGCTTTATCGGGCGGAGATGCCGGGGCCATTGAAAGATAATAAAATGCGTCCTCGTATTGCTGAGACGGCAAAGACTCTCTGGCTGATTTATGTTTTGTTAACCATTGCCTGTGCGGTTGCCTTATGGGCAGCCGGAATGTCAGTTTTTGATGCCATTTCTCATAGCTTTTCTACTATTGCGATAGGGGGGTTCTCAACCCATGATGCCAGCGTAGGTTTCTTTAATAGCCCGACGATTAATACTATTATCGCAATTTTTTTACTGATCTCTGGCTGTAACTTTGGTTTGCACTTTGCTGTGCTTTCAGGAAGAAGCTTAAAAGTCTATTGGCGTGATCCTGAATTTCGCATGTTTATCAGTATCCAGCTGGCATTGGTCGTCATCTGTATGCTTGTTTTGTGGCAGCACTCCGTTTATGAATCAAAATTAAATGCACTGAATCATGCCTTCTTTCAGGTTGTGTCGATGGCAACTACAGCAGGGTTTACGACGGACAGTTTTGCTCATTGGCCACTGTTTCTGCCGTTTCTGCTACTGTGCTCTGCATTTGTTGGTGGATGTGCCGGATCGACGGGGGGGGGTCTGAAAGTCATCCGTATCTTGTTGTTGTTTCTGCAAGGCTCCCGCGAACTAAAGCGATTGGTTCATCCTAATGCGGTATACACAATTAAATTGGGGCGTAGGGCATTACCTGAAAAAATTATTGAAGCAGTTTGGGGGTTTTTCTCCGCTTATGCATTGGTTTTCATCATTAGTATGTTGTTACTGATTGCTACAGGGGTTGATGAATTTTCTGCGTTCTCTGCTATTGCAGCAACACTGAATAATCTTGGGCCGGGATTGGGTTCGGTAGCCGATAACTTCACTACAATGAACCCGACAGCGAAATGGGTTTTAGTGGTGACAATGCTGTTCGGGCGTTTGGAAGTTTTCACTTTATTAGTCTTATTTACGCCAACTTTCTGGCGCGATTAATCTAAGAAGATAAAAGGGCGTATTTATGAATTACCTATTGCTCTATTCCACACAGGATGGACAGACTAAGAAAATAATCACGCGTATTGCAGAAAATATTCGCCGGGCGGGTATCGATTGTGATTTGAGAGATCTAGCGACAGTCAATCATATGAATTTGCTTCCTTATAATAAGGTGATGATCGGGGCTTCAATACGTTATGGGAACTTTAATTCGGCATTACATAAGTTTGTTGTACGCCATCAAAAGCAACTGAATCAACTAACCACGGCTTTCTTCAGTGTCAATTTAACAGCCAGAAAACCAGAAAAAAGAACGCCTGAGACGAATGCTTATGTCCGTAAGTTTCTGGTAAAAAGCCCTTGGCAGCCCGATTTGTGTGATGTTTTTGCCGGAGCACTGCTTTATCCCCGCTACCGTTGGTTTGATCGCATAATGATTCAGCTCATTATGCGTATGACCGGAGGGGAAACTGATACAACAAAAGAGATTGAATACACTGACTGGGCCCAAGTGGATCATTTTTCTCAGGCATTTTTACAACTAGAGCCTCAAAAAGAGGCTTAAAAGCGGTCTTTTTGCTGGTTATTGCATCGCTTTGAGGGAAAAAGAAACGAACAGGAAAAAAATGCAAAAAAACTATTGTCAGGACCGAAAAACTCCCTATAATGCGCCACCACTGACCGACGCTGAGCTGCACACAGCCGCCGAGGCCAGCGGAACGAAAGCGAAAATAAACGCTTGACTCCGGAGGCGAAAAGC
>NZ_JBBMXG010000019.1:0-83954 GCF_037996705.1 Xenorhabdus bharatensis
CAACTAACTTGTCCATGGCCTGTTCCTCCCCGGAGTAGTTTTAGGCTTTCACCAAAACTTTGCTCCTGAAACAGGCCTCTCGTCAATTTCTTATCCAGAATTCAGGTTAATTTAGTAAATAACTTGATGACCATAGCTCATCAGAATTTCTTTGACTCTTTCCATCGTCTCTTTTGACGGTGGTTTTACGTCTTCCAGCTTATATTCTTCACCCATAGCAACCCATTTATGTTTACCCAGTTCATGATAGGGAAGTAACTCAATTTTTTCGATGTTCTTCATATCTTTTGTGAACTGACCTAGCATATGGACAGATTCGTCATCATCCGACCATCCGGGAACAACGACATAGCGAACCCACGTTTTTTGATTGCGTTTTGCCAGATAACGGGCGAATTCGAGTGTTCGGTGATTGGAAACGCCAACCAGCTCCCGATGAATATCATCGTTAAGGTGTTTCAGATCCAGCATAACTAAATCAGTATCATCCAGTAGCTCATCAATCACCGGCTCATAGCGGCGGACAAAGCCATTGGTGTCTAAACAGGTATGAATTCCCTCGGCATGGCAAGCCCTGAACCAGTCACGGACGAATTCAGCCTGAAGGATTGCTTCTCCACCAGAAGCTGTCACTCCGCCTCCGGAGGCATTCATAAAATGGCGATAAGTTGTCGCTTCTTTTATAAGTTCTTCGACTGTTACCGCTTTGCCAGTGTGAGTGTCCCATGTATCGCGATTATGGCAATAAAGGCAACGCATCAGGCAACCCTGAAAAAATACAATAAAACGAATACCCGGGCCATCAACGGTTCCGCAGGATTCAAAAGAGTGGATACGGCCAAGTACGGGCATGGGAAGATCTCTCCAAAAACTGACAGGATAATAAAGGCCCCGGTTACAAAGGGGCCTTTAAGTGTATGCTGTTTCATTTCATCAAAATTGTCTTATTAAAACAATGACATTTTTGAGGTAATACGCAGCAGAATGTTTACATTGTCTGGGTAAATGTACGGGTAATAACATCCTGTTGCTGTTCTTTAGTCAGAGAGTTAAAGCGTACAGCATAGCCGGATACACGGATTGTCAATTGAGGATATTTCTCAGGATTTTCCATTGCATCCAGTAACATCTCGCGGTTCATGACGTTAACATTCAGGTGTTGGCCTCCTTCAATATTGCTGGCTTCATGATGGAAATAACCATCCATCAGCGCGGCAAGGTTGGATCTGCGCACGTCATCATTTTTACCTAACGCGTTAGGCACGATGGAGAAGGTATAAGAAATACCATCTTTCGCGTAAGCAAATGGCAGTTTAGCCACTGAAGTCAGTGAAGCAATTGCCCCTTTTTGGTCACGGCCATGCATTGGGTTAGCTCCCGGGCCGAATGGTGCGCCTGCACGACGTCCATCTGGTGTGTTACCGGTTTTTTTACCATAAACAACGTTAGAAGTAATTGTTAACACAGACTGAGTCGGAACTGCATTGCGATAGGTTTGTAACTTCTGAATTTTCTTCATGAAGCGTTCAACCAAATCACAAGCGATATCATCAACACGCGCGTCATTATTACCAAACTGTGGATATTCACCTTCAATTTTGAAATCAACAGCCAGACCGTTTTCGTCACGAATTGGGGTTACTTTTGCATATTTGATCGCGGATAAAGAATCGGCTGCTACAGATAACCCTGCGATACCACATGCCATAGTGCGGTGGACATCACGATCATGAAGTGCCATTAAAGAAGCTTCATAGCTGTATTTATCATGCATATAGTGGATGATATTCAGCGCGGTGACATACTGTTTTGCCAGCCAGTCCATGAAGTGATCCATACGTTCGGTGACGGTGTCATAATCCAGAACGTCATCTTTTATTGGTTCTTCTTTTGGACCAACCTGCATTTTCAGTTTTTCATCCATACCGCCGTTGATGGCATACAGCATGGTTTTTGCCAGGTTTGCGCGAGCACCGAAGAACTGCATTTGTTTACCAACAATCATCGGGCTGACACAACATGCAATAGCATAGTCATCGCTGTTGAAATCAGGGCGCATCAGGTCATCGTTTTCATATTGCAGAGATGAGGTATCAATGGATACTTTTGCTGCATATTTTTTGAAGTGAACAGGTAGTTTTTCAGACCACAGGATGGTTATGTTAGGTTCCGGAGATGGCCCCATGGTGTACAGAGTATTCAGGAAACGGAAACTGTTTTTGGTAACAAGGGTACGGCCATCCAGCCCCATACCTGCGATGGATTCAGTTGCCCAAATTGGGTCGCCGGAGAACAGCTCATCGTATTCTGGTGTACGCAGGAAGCGAACCATACGCAGTTTCATGACCAAATGGTCGATCAGTTCTTGCGCGTCTTGCTCTGTCAGTTTTCCTGCCTGTATATCACGCTCGATGTAGATATCCAGAAAGCTGGATACACGACCGAAAGACATCGCAGCCCCATTTTGGGATTTTACTGCTGCCAGATAAGCGAAATAAGTCCACTGTACTGCTTCTTTGGCATTAGTCGCCGGGGCAGAGATATCGTAGCCATATTTTGCGGCCATCTCTTTAATCTGGCCCAGAGCGCGGTATTGTTCTGAAATTTCTTCACGCAGGCGGATAGTTGCTTCAAGGTCTTCGCCGTTTTCCAGTTTTTCCTGCAATGAAGTGAATTGTGCATATTTTTCATCACGCAGAAAATCAATACCGTACAGAGCGACACGACGATAATCACCGATGATACGACCACGACCGTAAGCATCTGGCAGACCCGTCAATACACCTGATTTACGGCATTTCAGAATATCAGGGGTATAAACATCAAATACACCCTGATTATGAGTTTTACGGTATTCAGTAAAAATTTGTTTCAGTTTCGGATCAAGTTCCCGATCATATGCCTTGCAGGAACCTTCAACCATTTTGATCCCGCCGAATGGGATAATGGCACGTTTCAGAGGTGCTTCAGTTTGCAGGCCAACAATTTGTTCCAGAGTTTTTTCAATATAACCAGCATCATGGGAGGTTATTGTAGACGCAACGTGAGTATCAAAATCAACCGGCGCATGAGTGCGGTTTTCAATTTTGATCCCTTCCATGACTTTTTCCCACAAAATATCTGTCGCTTTTGTGGCACCCGCAAGGAATGATTCATCACCTTCATACGGAGTATAGTTTTTCTGAATAAAGTCACGAACATTGACTTCATTCTGCCAGTTACCCTCGTTAAAGCCTTGCCATGCTACGGAGAATTTTTCATTTAACTCGGACATGATATTTTTACCTTTTAACAGTAGAACTTGTAAAAAATTGGGTGTGGAAGCAAATGCAGATCAACGGCTGCCACGTAAATAAATAAACCAGTAAGTCAACCCAACTAATATCGAACCGCCGATGATGTTACCTATCGTGACAGGGATCAGATTATCAGTAATGAAATTTGAAATTGTCAGTTGGGGAAATTGCTCTGGTGTTGCTCCGACTTTTTCCCAAAACTCAGTTGGAGCGAATTCTTTAATAACAATTCCGAAAGGAATTAAAAACATGTTAGCAATGCTGTGTTCAAAGCCGCTGGCAACGAACATTCCAATTGGTAGAATTAATGCAAATAATTTATCAATAAGGCTGCGGCCTGCGTAGCTCATCCAGACGGCAAGGCATACCATCAGGTTAGCCAGAATACCCAAGCACAAAGCCTCGAAAAAGGTATGGTGCATTTTATGGTCAGCGACTTGTAATACATTCAGCCCCCAGAAACCATTAGCAACGGCATACTGTCCTGACAGCCACATTAAGGTGACAAAGAATAGGGCACCGATCAGATTACCGATATAAACGTGCAGCCAGTTTCGGAACATTTGTGACCAGGTAATACGACCGGTTGCTTTCGAAACAATCGTTAATACTGTGGAAGTGAAGAGGTCGACACCAAATACGACAACCAGCATCAGCCCTAAGGAAAAGCATATCCCACCGGTTAATTTTGCTAACCCATAGGGAATAGAAGAAGTTCCTGTCGTAGCCGTAATATAAAAAACAAATGCAATGGAAATAAATACACCAGCCATAATCGCTGATAAATAAGTCACTGCTGGATTTTTGTTGACTTTATAGACACCACTATCATCAGCAATTTGTGCCATTACAGCAGGTGGAAATAGGTTAAAAGTGTCGTCAGTTTTCATACTAACACTCTCTTTATCTTTGGTTAATTATAGCACGTAATGATAGTAACAAACGGACACTGACATGAATTTGATATGGATCATATTAAATTGAAAGTTTGATGAGATATGACCAGCCAAATAACGTTTTTCTATTCTAACAAATTGATTTTTAAATTAAAAATATTTTTTAAAATTTATAAAAAAATTTTATATAAGGAATTTGGCGTGAAAGAGATGAAAGGTAAAATAACAGGTTAAATTGTCATTTATTTGTTGTTTTAAATAAAATCCAATTTAACCTGATTTTTACTTTTGTTAATTAATAAGCATTAATTTAACAGTTTATATATTTCAGATTATTTACACCAAAAAGTACGTTTAGCTTTTTGTAGTTTTTCATAAGCATTTAATAATGCCTGATGAGCAGGTAATGCTTTTAATTCTGAATCGACAGACCACAGCCCGTGGAAACAATTTTGACCGGTCAGGGCTGAAGAGGCCGCATCGACTGTATCCTGACCATACATTTTGACAAATGCCTGATAATACTGGCTCGGATTACGATCTTCTTCCTGAGTTAACAGCAATAATGTATGTAGGCAACGATAATAATTTGCTCTTTCTGCGGTGAAGACAGAAGCGTTGAAATCTTGTGTCCACTCAACCCAGATCAGAGCTTGCTCCAGATCATTACCCGCAAGCGCCAACATGGATTTCAGTTCACCAATCCTTAAATTGCTCCAGCCATTGTCTTTACCTGAGGCGATACCCAACAATTCGCGAACACGGGTAAAATCATCCAGCCCTTCTTCGTCTATCTGCTCAAGAAACGCCAGATACTCTTCAGGTTGCCATTGGCTATCCGGCAAGGCCAGAATGGTATCGCGCAGGTGAGTGCCCATCGTATTATTAGCAATGTGCAAATCTTCAACCGGATAAATATCCGACATACCCGGCACCAGAATGCGGCAGGCATAAACACCAAGGTGCTCATAGTCCGCAATATAGACTTCGGCACTCAGCGTATTGAAAATGCCCATCAGGGTTGCGAATTCTTCTTCGGTGGTACCACTGAAATTCCAGTCGGCAAATTCGTAATCAGCATCCTGTTTAAACAGATCCCAGCTGATTGCTCCGCTTGAGTCAATGAAATGGGTTTCAAGGTTAGTGTGCTCAGAAACTTCTTCATCATCAAAAGTTGGTGCAGTGAAGACATCCAGATCTTTCAGGCTGCGGCCCTGTAAAAGTTCAGTGACGGTACGCTCCAGTGCAACACCAAATTCAGGATGAGCACCAAAAGAGGCAAAACAGGTACCGTTATTCGGGTTAAACAGAACAACACAGATAACCGGGAACTGACCGCCCAGAGAAGCATCGTAGCAATAAAGCGGGAAGCCTTCTTCCTGTAATTTATTGACTGATGCTACAACACCGGGGTAGCGATCCATAACAGTTTGTGGAATTTCAGGCAGGCTAATACATTCTGCAATAATGCGATTTTTCACATAACGCTCGAATACCTCGGATAGCCCCTGAACACGGGCTTCATTTTTGGTATTACCGGCTGACATGCCATTTGAAACATATAGGTTCCCAACAATATTCATTGGGATATAGATGGTTTCATTATCAGACTGGCGGGTAAAAGGCAGAGCACAGATCCCACGCTCTTCATTACCGGACTGTAAATCAACCAGTTGGCTGGCATAAAGTTCATTAGCAGGATTGTAAAAACGGTGCAGATGTTCGTCCAGAATACCCGCTGGCAGGGAATCATCTTCTGGTAAAGGGAACCACTTTTCGTTCGGATAATGAACAAAATCCCCCTGAGCTACGGCTTTACCAAGATAAAAATCCGCGAAAAAATAGTTAGTTGATAGACGTTCAAAGTATTCACCTAACGCAGAGGCCAATGCCGCCTTTTTACTGGCGCCTTTGCCGTTAGTAAAACAGAGTGGGCAGTCACGATCTCGGATATGCACTGACCAGACATTAGGAACAGGGTTCAACCATGAGGCTTCTTCAATATTGAAACCCAGTGTGCTCAGTTTCTGTTGGAAATTATTAATAGAGTCTTCTAATGCGGCATCTTTGCCTGGAATGTAGGTCTGCGTCATCATGATTCACTTTGATTTCTGTAAAGAGTTACATATCATACGGCGTTTTTTTTGTCTCCTCTATTTAATTCCCAAAAATTATTGTTAATTAGAGTTTATTTATTTCCCCAATACATACTAGAATAGCTTTTTTTACAAGAGGTTGAATGATGAAAAGTATTAAAAAAACAGCAATAGCCAGTTTTCTGGCTTTAGTCAGTGGTTCTGCGTTTGCTCTGCCAAACATTACTGTTCTGGCAACGGGTGGTACAATCGCTGGTGGTGGTGAATCTGCGACTAAATCCAGCTACACTGCGGGTCAAGTTGGTGTTGATTCATTGCTGAATGCTGTTCCTGCTATCAAAAACATTGCTAATCTGAAAGGTGAGCAGGTTGTTAGCATCGGTTCTCAGGACATGAACGATCAGGTTTGGCTGACTCTGGCGAAAAAGATCAATGCAGACTGTGATAAAACTGATGGTTTTGTTATCACCCACGGTACTGATACCATGGAAGAAACTGCTTATTTCCTCGATCTGACTACGCAGTGCCATAAGCCTATCGTAATGGTTGGCGCAATGCGTCCATCAACGGCTCTGGGTGCTGATGGTCCATTGAACCTCTACAATGCTGTTGTTGTAGCGTCAGATAAAGACTCTTCAAACCGTGGTGTTTTACTTGCTATGAATGATTCTGTAATTCATGGACGTGACATCGGCAAACTGAGCACGACTGAAGTTCAGGCTTTCCAGGCCGTGAACGCAGGCCCACAAGGCTTCATTCATAACGGTAAAGTAAACTACTACTCTGCAGCACCAGTGAAAGCAGATAAAGCTGTTTTTGATGTCAGCAAACTGACTGAACTGCCAAAAGTAGGTATTGTGTATAACTATTCTAATGCTTCCGATCTGCCGGTAAAAGCATTTGTAGAGAATGGTTATAAAGGTATTATCAGTGCTGGTGTAGGTAACGGTAACATCTATAAGTCTATTCTGGACTCTTTGTCACAAGCGGCTAAAGATGGTGTTGTTGTTGTTCGTTCTAGCCGTATTCCTTTCGGTTTCACCACTCAGAATGCTGAAGTTAATGACAGCAAATATGGTTTTGTTGCATCAGAACGCCTGAACCCACAGAAAGCTCGCGTTCTTCTGCAATTGGCTCTGACTCAGACTTCTGACACAGCAAAAATTCAGGAAATGTTTTCTAAATATTAATTCCTGAATTAAATATACAGAAAGACGCTTTTAGGCGTCTTTCTATTTTTTAAATCTAAAAAACGATATTACGGCAAAATACTACGCGGTCATAAAAATGGGTGATGGTAAGAAATTGATTTGTTGCCAATAATCAAGATAAAGTTCGAGCAGATGACTATCCATAGGCGTGTACCTAATTGGGGTTTCTTTTAGTGCTGCTTCTGTATTTTTTGCATCATATGGTGGCATATCTTTGTACAACTCTAATCGAGAGAATTCATCGTAGACCTTTTCAGATAACATGGGCAGTAATGGCATTAATGGGTTATCTGTCAGCTCGTCATCTGCTTCCAGTTTTTTCAGCCATTCAGAATAATGCACACCTTCAAGTTGGTAACCATGCTGCTTGAGTAATGCGAAAAATGGGTCTAAATCCATCGACTGTTTACGATCAGGTGATACCAGATGGTAAGCCTTTCCTAACATTTTGTTATTAATAGAAATATTAAGTAAGCTCTGGCTGACATAATCAACAGGAACGAACTCTTCTCTTAGATTGGCTAACAGTGGATAGGCTCCGATTTTGATGCAGCCTTTGATTAATCGGGAAACAAAATCTTTAGGGTTATTAGCGCCTGTCTGAGTGTCACCCATAATGAAACCGGGGCGATATACTGAAAGCGGTATTCCTCTGTCTCTGGCCTGCCATATCATGCGCTCAGCAACCCACTTACTTTGCGAATATCCTGAATCATATTTTAATCCGGTCAGATAAGGTGATATATCATCGTCTTCACATAAGCTGTGCACTGATGAGAAAATCCCAGCGGGACCAAAAATAGAAACCGTAGAGACATAGTGCAAGGGTTTGGCTTTCTTGTTGATCGCAAGGCGTAATATATTCAGTGTTCCCAGAACATTGCCATCGTAATGCATTGAATAGGGTTGAATATAATTAACGTGAGCGGCCAAATGAAAAATAGCATCACATTCAGAAGAAAGTTGCTCATAATTTTGCTGATTCAGATCTAACTGAGGTTTTGTAAGATCACTGGCAATAACCTGTAATCGCGGAAGGAATTCTTCTTGCCATAATCCATATTGATGCAGATTTTCCTTAACTCGTAATAAAGCCGCTTCATCACTGTGGGCACGTACAAGGCAAGTCACCCGATTAACTCCGGTGTGAAGTAAGAGGTCACGCAGGAAAAATGCGCCCAAAAACCCGCTTGCACCAGTGAGCAGGACTCGCCCTGCATCTGGGCTTAACCACGTTTCAGCAGTGTGAGGTAGTGGCTGAATCTCCGGGGGAAGTATGCTGTCTCTGAGCATAGAAGAGTAGAGATCTTCGAGCAGATTTTCATTTTGATTCAGGTTTGCCGCCAGCGTTCTGGGAGTCGGAAAGTCGTACAGGAGCTGGACTAGCAGACGTTTCTGTATATGCTCTCCCAGTTCAAGCATCAGTCTTGAGGCCTGTAATGAGTTTCCTCCCAACTCAAAGAAGTTGCTGTCCAGTGTAATATCATTATTATCTAAAGTTCGTTTCCAAATACTTAAAACAATTGATTCTTCTTTTCTCATTGTTGTATTTGGCTGAGATAATAATTGTTGCTCCTGATTGTTTATATATTCGGTCAGTAAACGGTTTCTATCCATTTTGCCACTTGGAGTAAGAGGCATATGTTCGATAACAGTAAGCCGGGGTAACATATAATCAGGTAAATAACGTTTAATAAACTGAAGCAGCGTGGGTTTTGAAAATACCTCCGGTTCTTTAGGAATGATAAAAGCAATCAGATAAGGTTCTATATTCTCTTTTCTTACTACACATACAGCGGCTGATTGTAATAGTTCACTTTTCAACAACTGAGTTTCAATTTCTTCAATTTCGATACGATGTCCGCGTATTTTTATCTGATTATCTATCCTGCCTGCCAGCATATAAATACCATCAGAACGTTGCCAGCCTAAATCTCCGGTGCGATAGACTTTTTTCAATTGACCATTCTTTTCAACATCCATCATGAGGAAACGCTGAGCGTTAATTTCCGGACGATTCCAATAAGCTCGTGCGACGCCTTCCCCACCAATATATATTTCTCCTATCTGACCGGGGGCGACTGGCTGTTGTTGGTCATTCAAAATATAGATATTAGTATTACTGATTGCCTTGCCTATAGGGATATTTTCTTCTGTTACGTCATCTCTTGTAATTTCATGAGCTATAGCAAAAACAGTACATTCAGTCGGCCCGTAACCATTTATTAAATGTTGCGGAGGGGCTGACTGGAAAACCTGACGCACAGCCTGAGGGTTTATTTTTTCACCACCTGTGGCAAGGTAACGTAAGTGACGAAATGCCTGAGGACGTGTATAGGCAGTTAAGTGGAATAAAGATGTCGTTATCATTAGACAGGTTACGGAAAATTTTTCTAAGGCGATTTCGAACTGATAAGGGTCGATAATTATTTTCCGCGGGATGGCAACAATGGATAAGCCATTTAATAATGCTCCCCAAACTTCTAATAAGGAGAGATCAAATGCGGGATTAGCAATAGCTGCAATCCTATCGTCAGCAGCGAATTCTATATAATTAGGATTGATAGTCAGGCGAAGAATACCATGCGCTTCTATTTCAACCGCTTTAGGGTTACCTGTTGTTCCGGAAGTAAATAAAATATGGGTGCGATGATTCTTTTCTCTGTGAATATTCGGAAAATAGACAATGATTGAATTTTCCAGAACTTCTTGATTAATCATAATAAAATTTGTGGGTAAGATACGATCTTTATATTCCTGAATTGTGAGTGTCAGTTTGACTTGCAAATCTTGCAGCATAAAACATAGCCTGGCATCTGGCAGAGTCGGATCGAGAGGTACGCAGCTTCCTCCTGCCATCAGGATGGCAACCTGGCTAATGATTTGTTCTATTCCGGGTTCCATTAAAATACCAACAGGCGTTTCATGTTTTACGCCAAGGTTATATAAATAGAATGCTAAAGAACGTGCCTGATGAATTAACCCGCGGTAACTGATAGTTTTCCCTTCGGAAATTATTGCGGGATGTTCTGGATGCTCTATCGCTTTTTGAATTAATATATTAATTAAATCAGAGTTATCAGGATAGATTAATTTACTCCAAAAATTATGAGGAGTTTCGTTCATTACTGTGTTAGTCATAATTACACCTTTATTAAAGTGTTGAAAATTGTTTTTATAATGTTGAGAATATAAAGTTATTGTTTTTGTTTTTTTAATGCGTTTTATTTGTGTTGAAATATAGAGCTAAAAAATAAATACCCTATTTAATTCAATAAAATATAAAGTTATTCTTAAGCATCATCAGATTAACGGAGTATGCTTAATTGGTATTTTATTATGTTTGATTTAAATCCGTGTTACATATAATTTGATATCAATGTTCTTATTTAAATAGGGTGGTTTTACATAATCAGAGAAACAATATTTATGAAGAATAGTTAAATGTGTTTTTATTTAATTCCTGAATTTTTGACTATAAACAGTACTATCCGGTAGTTGTTACACTGTAGTTGGTAACAATCTGGTAATAACCATTGCAGAGGCAGGGCGGGAGTGATAAAACCAATGCATCCGATTTTTATTGTATCCGTAATGATAGGGTGGAGTTAATGAGTCAGGTATATAATTTCAGTGCTGGTCCAGCCATGTTACCAGCAGAAGTATTACGCCGTGCAGAGCAGGAACTGTGTAATTGGCATGGACTGGGAACATCCGTTATGGAGATCAGTCATCGCAGTAAAGAGTTTATGTCAGTTGCGGCTGAAGCAGAAAAAGATCTCCGGGATTTATTATCGATACCTGAAAATTACAAAGTGCTGTTCTGCCATGGCGGTGCCCGTGGTCAGTTTTCAGCTCTGCCATTAAATCTACTTGGCGATAAAACGTCAGCAGACTATATCGTTGGCGGTTATTGGGCTGAAAGTGCAGCTAAAGAAGCCGCAAAATATTGCACACCCAATGTTATTAATATTCTTACCGAAACAGATGGCGTTAAAAGTGTGAAGCCAATGAATGAATGGGATTTGAGTAATGATGCGGCCTATGTGCATTATTGCCCTAATGAAACCATTGGTGGTATTGCTATTTTTGAAGAGCCTGATTTTGGTGATGATAAAATTGTCATTGCTGATTACTCTTCAACCATTCTTTCTGCACCAATCGATGTGAGCCGCTACGGGGTTATTTATGCAGGTGCTCAGAAAAACATCGGTCCGGCTGGGATTACTGTCGTTATTATTCGTGAAGATTTATTGGGTAAGGCGCATAAGCACACCCCATCCATTCTGGATTACACCGTGCAGGTGAACAACGATTCTATGTATAACACACCACCAACTTTTGCATGGTATCTCTCCGGTATGGTGTTCAAGTGGCTGAAAGAGCAGGGTGGATTACAAGAAATCAAAAAACGCAATCACGCTAAAGCGGGCTCTCTGTATCACGCGATTGATAACAGTGAGTTGTATATCAACCGTGTTGCGTCACAAAACCGCTCTATTATGAATGTCCCTTTCCAGTTAGCTAACCCTGCTCTTGATGGTAAGTTTTTAGAAGAAGCCTATGCGCATGGTCTGCACGCTTTGAAAGGGCACAAAGTTGCCGGAGGTGCCAGAGCTTCAATTTATAATGCGATGCCTCATGAAGGGGTGCTGGCATTGGTTGAGTTTATGGCTGATTTTGAACGGCGTAATGCATAATGATTTTCTTTATCGGGGGTGAATCCCCCGATATGAATCTTTTCAATCGATAACCAATTAAAAATAAAAAGAATGACCAACCGGAGATCCTGCCGTTTATGCAATCCCTGACGTTACAACCCATCTCTCACATTCATGGAACTATTAACTTACCCGGCTCTAAAAGCGTGTCCAATCGTGCGCTGTTACTCGCTGCTCTTGCTCAGGGTACAACACACCTGACCAATTTATTGGATAGTGATGATATTCGCCATATGCTCAATGCGTTAACAGCACTGGGTATTTCTTATCGGTTATCTGAAGATCGTACCGCCTGTGAGGTTGATGGGGTTGGTGGAGTCATCACCGATAAAAACGGGCTGGAACTGTTTCTGGGAAATGCAGGAACAGCGATGCGCCCACTAGCTGCGGCATTGTGTCTCGGAAATAATGACATAGTGTTAACCGGTGAACCACGGATGAAAGAGCGTCCGATTGGTCATTTAGTGGAGGCGTTATGTCAGGCCGGGGCGAAAATTGACTACCTTGAGCAGGAAAATTATCCACCAGTGCGGATCAGCGGTGGTTTCTCAGGTGGGAAAGTCACTGTCGATGGCAGTGTTTCCAGTCAATTCCTGACGGCGTTACTGATGGCTGCTCCCTTGGCATTGAATGATAGCGAAATTTATATCAAAGGAGATTTGGTTTCCAAACCTTACATTGATATTACGTTGGCATTAATGAACAGTTTCGGTGTAACCGTAGAAAACGATCACTATCAGGTGTTTCGGATCAAAGGGCAACAGAAGTATCAGTCTCCCGGGCACTATCTGGTTGAAGGTGATGCTTCTTCCGCATCTTATTTTCTTGCTGCCGCAGCAATTAAAGGCGGTACCGTGCGTGTTACAGGTATTGGTAAAAACAGTTTGCAGGGTGATACAAAATTTGCCGATGTTCTGGAAAAGATGGGCGCGATCATACGTAAGGGTGATGATTTCGTAGAATGTGAACGTGGCACACTGACGGGTATCGATATGGATATGAATGCCATTCCTGATGCAGCCATGACTATCGCAACAACGGCACTGTTTGCTAAAGGTGAAACAGCCATCCGCAATATCTATAACTGGCGGGTAAAAGAGACTGATCGTCTTAATGCGATGGCAACAGAACTGCGTAAAGTGGGAGCCGAAGTAGAAGAAGGCCATGATTATATTCGTATTATTCCACCAGCAAAACTGAACCATGCTGAAATTGAAACCTATAATGATCACCGGGTAGCAATGTGTTTTTCACTAGTGGCCCTTTCGGATACGCCTGTGACGATCCTTGATCCCGGCTGTACAGCTAAGACATTCCCCGACTATTTTAAGCAACTTAACGCTATCAGTGATACTCACAGTAAAAATTGTTGATTAATGATGATGTATTTATTCCACTCATTCTCCGAGTAGGTATAATAAGCTCATATTTCTGCTGCTCACTTATTGAGCAGTGTTCTGCATTAGGTGAATGACCTGTTTTCTGTATAGGAAAATGCTCCGTGTAGAAAAGAGAGGACGAGCGCCATGCAAAGCAAAAAGGAGGAGAATGAATGACGATAA
Source organism: Xenorhabdus bharatensis (assembly GCF_037996705.1). Classification (NCBI taxonomy): domain Bacteria; kingdom Pseudomonadati; phylum Pseudomonadota; class Gammaproteobacteria; order Enterobacterales; family Morganellaceae; genus Xenorhabdus; species Xenorhabdus bharatensis. The sequence continues at coordinate 13,783 of NZ_JBBMXG010000019.1, forward strand.
TAGCCCCGGTAATAACCGTTGATGGTCCGAGTGGTGCAGGCAAAGGAACTCTATGTCAGGCACTGGCTGAAGCATTGAATTGGCAATTACTTGACTCAGGAGCCATTTATCGCGTGCTGGCACTGGCCGCTATTCACCATCAGGTGGATATCAAGTCTGAAGACGCACTGGTTCCTCTGGCTGCAAATCTGGATGTTCGCTTTGTCCCTGCAAACGGCAGGCTCAGGGTTATTCTCGAAGGTGAAGATGTCAGCAATGAAATCCGCACTGAAGCGGTGGGTAATACCGCTTCACAGACAGCAACATTTCCTCGGGTACGTGAAGCATTGCTTCGTCGGCAGCGGGCATTTCGCCTTCTCCCGGGGCTGATTGCTGACGGACGTGATATGGGAACGGTTGTTTTTCCTGACGCACCCGTGAAAATTTTTCTTGACGCAAGTGCAGAAGAACGTGCCCGCAGGCGCATGTTACAGTTGCAGGAAAGTGGTTTTAGTGTTAACTTTGAAAGCCTTTTGTCCGAAATACAGGAGCGGGATTTCCGCGATCGTAATCGGGCAGTTGCGCCGTTAGTGCCTGCACAGGATGCCTTGATACTGGATTCAACCAGTATGTCTATCGAAGAAGTTATTGATAAGGCACTAAATTATGCGAGAAATACATTAGCATTAACCGCTTAATCTGCTTATTTTCGCGTATAATGCTATTGCAACGGCACATCAAGACGATGTATATAGAATTCTGGTATGTGAGTAGTGAAATATGCTGGCATACTAAAACACCTTGTAACAGGGAATAGTTGCGAGGTATGTAAAACAACCCCATTCGGCCGGATGCTAGATGGACGTTAATTTAAAACCTTGAAGATCATTAAAATGACAGAATCTTTTGCTCAACTCTTTGAAGAATCCCTACAGACTATCGAAACTCGTCCAGGTGCAATCGTACGTGGTGTTGTAGTTGCTATCGATAAAGACGTTGTATTGGTCGACGCAGGTCTGAAATCAGAATCTGCGATTCCTGTAGAGCAATTCAAAAACGCTCAGGGCGAGCTGGAAATCCAGGTTGGCGATGAAATCGACGTAGCTCTGGATGCGGTAGAAGATGGTTTCGGTGAGACTATCCTGTCCCGTGAAAAAGCGAAACGTCATGAAGCATGGCTGATGCTGGAAAAAGCATACGAAGAAGCTGAAACTGTTACTGGTATTATCAACGGTAAAGTAAAAGGCGGCTTCACTGTAGAACTGAACGGTATCCGTGCGTTCCTGCCGGGTTCACTGGTTGACGTTCGTCCAGTTCGCGACACTGCTCACCTTGAAGGCAAAGAGCTTGAGTTCAAAGTCATCAAGCTGGATCAGAAACGCAATAACGTAGTTGTTTCTCGTCGTGCTGTAATCGAATCTGAAAACAGTGCAGAACGTGATCAGCTGCTGGAAAACCTGCAAGAAGGCATGGAAGTTAAAGGTATCGTTAAGAACCTGACTGACTACGGTGCATTCGTTGATCTGGGCGGCGTTGATGGCCTGCTGCACATTACTGATATGGCTTGGAAACGTGTTAAACACCCAAGCGAAATCGTCAATGTGGGCGATGAAATCACAGTTAAAGTACTGAAGTTCGACCGTGAGCGTACTCGCGTATCTCTGGGTCTGAAACAACTGGGTGAAGATCCATGGGTAGCAATCGCTAAGCGTTACCCAGAAAGTACTCGACTGACTGGTCGCGTAACTAATCTGACTGACTACGGCTGCTTCGTTGAAATCGAAGAAGGCGTTGAAGGTCTGGTACACGTTTCAGAAATGGACTGGACTAACAAAAACATCCACCCATCCAAAGTTGTTAACGTTGGTGATGTTGTGGAAGTTATGGTTCTGGATATCGATGAAGAACGTCGTCGTATCTCCCTGGGTCTGAAACAGTGTAAATCCAACCCTTGGCAGCAATTTGCTGAAACTCACAACAAAAATGATCGTGTTGAAGGTAAAATCAAGTCAATCACTGACTTCGGTATCTTCATCGGTCTGGACGGCGGCATCGACGGTCTGGTTCACCTGTCTGACATCTCCTGGAACGTTGCAGGCGAAGAAGCAGTTCGTGAATACAAGAAAGGCGACGAAATTGCTGCTGTAGTTCTGCAAGTAGATGCAGAGCGTGAGCGTATCTCTCTGGGCATCAAGCAACTGGCAGAAGACCCATTCAATAACTACCTGTCTGTAAACAAGAAAGGTGCTATTGTTAACGGTAAAGTAACTGCTGTTGACGCAAAAGGTGCTACAGTTGAATTAGCTGACGGTGTTGAAGGTTACCTGCGTGCATCAGAAGCTTCTCGTGACCGCGTTGAAGATGCAACTCAAGTTCTGAACGTTGGCGATGCAGTTGAAGCTAAATACGTTGGTGTTGATCGTAAAAACCGCGTAATCAACCTGTCTGTTCGTGCGAAAGACGAAGCTGATGAAAAAGACGCTATCGCTTCTGTGAACAAGCAAGAAGACGCAAACTTTGCTAACAACGCAATGGCTGAAGCTTTCAAAGCAGCTAAAGGCGAATAATCTAAGTCAATAACGGCGGGTAATATTTTCGGTTACGATAATATTACCCGAACACGGTAGTTTAGGGAGGTACCATGACCAAGTCTGAATTAATTGAAAGACTTGCTGAGCAACAATCTCATATGCCGGCTAAAGCCGTTGAAGATGCAGTGAAAGAAATGCTTGATCATATGGCAGAAACACTGGCCTCCGGTGAACGTATTGAAGTTCGCGGATTCGGCAGCTTTTCTCTTCACTACCGAGCTCCGCGTGTGGGTCGTAATCCAAAAACAGGTGATAAAGTGGAACTGGACGGTAAATACGTTCCTCACTTCAAACCAGGTAAGGAATTACGCGACCGCGTGAATATCTATAGCGACAGCTAAGATAGAAGTTATTACTTAATTGCTACGGCACCTTAGGGTGCCGTTCTTTTTATTATTTTTTATTTTTGCGATTATTCTCTCATCTTCTTAATGTATGTTCTTTCATTTGAAATTAACTTGCGAAGTGTTTCCAAAATAAACTTTATCTGACTGGCAGTATTGCATACCATCGAATAGTCTTTTCCGCATAAATGGAATTTAAATGCAGGGATAGATACGGATGCAGCAGGCTCTTCAGTTTCTTTTTTCTCCACTTTTTTCTATCTGGAGAAAACCAATATCTATTATTAGCCTAAATCAAGCAGCTATAGCCGTTGTATTGGGAATTCTCCCTCTTTTATTACTGCCTGAATTACCTCAACCACGAGGAATGTTTCTCTTATCCGTAGCAGCAATTGTTTTATGGCTGATTGCTTATAAATTAGGTCGGCTGATTTCGTTGATAATATGGGCATTACTTTGGGGGTGTTGGAATGGTCAGCAAATTCTGGATCAAATAACCTATTTTAGCGATGCGACAAGATCAGCAATTATTATGGTTGACAGCGTAGCATTAAATGAAACAGATAAAGATGAGAAACCACGTTATAGGGTTAGGTTAATTGAAAGTGAGGGAAAATATATTTTTCCTGCTTTATATGCCTCAGTGTTATGGGATCCTTCAGCACTGCAACATTCCCCAACACCACTTTGTGCAGGCCAAAAATGGTTGGTCACAATGAAACTCAGAGCTGTTCATACTCAATTAAATCAAGGAAGTTATGATAGCCAGCGTTATGCGCTATCAATCCGCCAACCGCTTAATGGAAAAATTATTCAAGCAAATTTATTGGATGACACTTGTAGTGTAAGGCAGCGGTTAATCTATAAACTGACCCCGGAAATACGTTTGCTGAAACATTCGGGTATTGCTCTTGCACTTACATTTGGTGAAAGAGGATGGTTGGAGAAACAAACTCGTTTATTGTTACAACAAACGGGAATCGCACATCTGATGGCGATTTCAGGGTTACATGTTGCGATAGCAAGTTTATTTGGTTGGGCTTTTGCCAGAGGAATTCAGTTCTTGCTTCCTGCGCAGTGGGTCGGATTCCATTTTCCACTTATTGTGGGATGGCTAACTGCAATGTTATATGGGTGGCTTTCTGGTTGGGGGCTTCCGGCTATCCGGGCAATGTTAGGGCTGACAGTCTGGATTTATTTACGATGCAGGGGGCATTTTTGCTTTTCATGGCAGTGGGTTTTATGGAGTGCTGCGTTGATTTTGCTTTTTGATCCACTGGCAATCCTCTCTGACAGCTTTTGGCTTTCATTCTTTGCCGTTATGGCACTGTTATTCTGGTTTCATTGGGTGCCTTTGCCAGAAAGGATCCGTTATGGGTGGCGTTGGGTCTGGTTACGTGGATTACATATGCAATCGGGAATGATGCTTATGTTAATGCCGCTGCAACTCTTGCTATTTCAGGGAATTAATATTGCTTCATTAATTGCGAATTTATGGGCTGTCCCGATAATCTCATTTCTGACAGTACCATTGATCATGTTGATATTGTTCAGTGTATTATTACCTTTTAGTCAGTTTCTTCAGCCATTTTTCTGGCAATTGATTGATTACACTATTTCGTTTGCTTTAATGCCTTTGCCTGCATTTGTTCATTCATGGACTGAAACAGGCCATATTCCTTTTTTTATTACTTTTGCCGGCTGGATGTCCGTTGTTATCTGGCGTTTTGGCTGGTGGAAATCATATATAGGGCTGTTATGTGCTTTTGCCGGAATGACGTTCTATTATTTTAAGCGTGAAGATGAATACCTATGGCGCTTTTCCATGCTGGATGTTGGTCATGGTTTGGCTATTGTTATCGATAAAGGCGGAAAGGCGATTTTATTCGATACAGGAAACCGCTGGGAGACGGGGAGTATAGCGGAAAAAGTTATTCAGCCTTACTTACGTTGGCACCAACTAACGCCTGAACAAATTATCCTGAGCCATGATCATCTGGATCATACGGGGGGAATGGAGTACTTATATGAAAAAAATCCAGATATTCATATTCGCAGCCCTTCCAGTAAATCAGACCATCTGCCCTGTGTTCGTGGCGAGCAATGGGAATGGCAAGGGTTAACTTTTCGGGCTATCTGGCCACCGGAAAAAGCAAAAAATGTGGGTAATAACCAATCTTGTGTTATCCGCATTGATGATGGCAAGTATAGTTTATTATTAACAGGTGATTTGGAGAAACAAGGCGAATATCAATTGATTGGGCTTGAAAAGGAAAATCTTCATTCAACTGTGTTACAGGTTCCCCATCATGGGAGCAATACTTCATCGACAGCGGCATTTATACGTAGAATCAGTCCTGAATATGCCTTAACTTCAGTAGCCCGCTACAGCCCTTGGAAACTTCCTTCAATGAAAGTCAAAGGCCGTTATAAAAATGCAGGAATTCAATGGAATAGCACAGCAGTTTCAGGCCAGATCACGGGTTATATTTATCATGATCACATTAAATTAAAAAGATACAGACAACAGTTAATGTCACGGTGGTATCATCAGTGGTTTGGTATTCGCGGTGATCATGAGTAGAATAAGCCGCTATTTCTTTTGGTTTTGGTAACTCAATAATGAATGATAAAGACCTTTCTACCTGGCAGACCTTTCGCCGACTATGGCCGATCATCACACCATTTAAGGCCGGATTGTTAGTTGCGGCGGTTGCGCTAGTTATAAATGCTGCCGGTGATACATTAATGCTTTCTTTGTTAAAGCCTTTACTTGATGAAGGGTTTGGCAAGGCAGACATGAGTGTATTGAAATGGATGCCACTGGTGGTTATTGGGCTGATGCTTATGCGTGGCATATCTGGGTTTGTATCAAGTTATTGTATCTCCTGGGTTTCCGGTAAAGTTGTGATGCAGATGCGCCGTCGTTTATTCAACCATATGATGGGCATGCCAGTCTCCTTTTTTGACCAGCAATCTACGGGGACGCTACTTTCCCGTATTACCTATGATTCAGAGCAGGTTGCATCTTCTTCCTCTGGTGCGCTGGTGACCGTTGTCAGGGAAGGGGCATCAATTATCGGCCTTTTTGCACTGATGTTTTATTACAGTTGGGAACTGTCTTTGATCCTGATTGTGATTGCTCCGATTGTAGCGGGCGTTATTCGTCTGGTTTCTGTACGTTTTCGTCGTATCAGTAAAAATATGCAAAACAGTATGGGAATGGTGACAACCAGTGCAGAACAAATGCTGAAAGGCCACAAAGAGGTTTTAATCTTTGGCGGTCAGAAAGTTGAAACACAGCGCTTTAATAAAGTCAGTAATCATATGCGTCAACAGGGAATGAAAATGGTTTCCGCTGATTCTGTTTCAGATCCTATTATTCAGCTTATCGCTTCATTTGCTCTGGCATTTATCCTGTATGCTGCCAGCTTTCCTGAAATTATGGGCGCACTGACTGCGGGTAAAATTACAGTTGTATTCTCATCCATGATTGCTTTAATGCGTCCGCTGAAATCACTGACTAATGTTAATGCACAATTCCAGCGTGGTATGGCAGCCTGCCAGACGTTATTTACTATTCTGGATATGGAGCAGGAGAAAGACGACGGAAAGCGGGACATTAAAAAAGCGAAAGGTGATCTTGAATTCCGTGATGTGACTTTCTGTTACCCAACCAAAGATAATCCTGCGCTGAAAAATATTTCTATGGCAATTCCGGCAGGTAAAACTATTGCTTTGGTCGGGCGTTCTGGTTCGGGCAAATCAACAATTGCCAACCTCCTGACCCGTTTTTATGACGTCAGTGAAGGGAGTATTTCACTGGATGGTCATGACTTACGTGAGTATACACTGTCTTCTTTACGTAATCAGATAGCGCTGGTATCGCAAAATGTACATTTGTTCAATGATACCGTGGCTAACAACATTGCTTATGCCAGTGAAGGTCAGTTTAGTCGTGAAGAAATTGAGCGTGCAGCGGAAATGGCTTACGCAATGGACTTTATCAAGAAACTGGATAACGGCCTGGATACGATGATTGGTGAGAATGGCGTCCTGCTTTCTGGCGGGCAGCGCCAGCGTATTGCCATTGCCCGCGCTTTACTGCGCGATTCTCCTATTTTGATTTTGGATGAGGCGACTTCGGCACTGGATACGGAATCTGAACGTGCGATTCAGGCAGCACTGGATGAATTGCAGAAAAACAGAACTTCTCTGGTCATTGCACATCGCCTTTCTACTATTGAAAGTGCTGATGAAATTATTGTTATTGAAGATGGCAATATTATCGAAAGAGGCAACCATTCCGTTCTGTTGGAGAAAAATGGCGCATATGCTCAGCTACACCGAATGCAGTTTGGCCTATGATTGAGCGCATTTGGTCGGGCCGTTCATGGCTCTATATCCTGTTATTACCACTATCAGCCCTTTATGGGCTGATGAGTGGCCTGCGTAAGCTGGGTTACAAGTCAGGATTATTCCGTTCATGGAAAGCCTCCGTTCCTGTTGTTGTCGTGGGCAATTTAACGGCCGGAGGCAATGGTAAAACACCGGTAGTTATCTGGCTGGTGGAACATTTACAGCAGAAAGGTTATCGGGTAGGTGTTGTTTCCCGTGGTTATGGTGGGAAATCTGAACATTACCCTTTGCTGGTAACGGATGAGGTGACGACTGGGCAAGCGGGAGATGAGCCGGTTTTAATTCATCGCCGCACAGGTGTCGCAGTTGCAGTTGCACCAAAACGCATTGATGCAGTCAAAAAACTATTGGCACATTCTTCCCTTGATATTGTTATCACCGATGATGGTCTTCAACATTATGCTTTGCAGCGTGATTATGAAATCGTTGTGATTGATGGTGCTCGCCGTTTTGGTAATGGTTATTGGTTACCGGCAGGGCCGATGCGGGAGCTTTCAGGGCGCTTAAATACCGTAAATACCATTATCGTTAACGGTGGAACAGCAGAAATCGGCGAATTACCGATGACGTTAAAAGGAGAAATTGCTGTTAATCTCCTGACCGGAGAAAAGCGGAAAGTCAGTGGTATTCCGAATGCAGTTGCAATGGCGGGAATTGGTCATCCACCTCGTTTTTTTGCTGCATTGCAGCAATTAGGTGTGGATTTACAGGCGACACATGCATTTGCTGATCATCAGGCTTATGAAAAGGCACAATTGTTGGCTTTAACCAACACTGAGCAGAGTCTAGTGATGACAGAAAAAGATGCGGTTAAATGTGCCCGATTTGCGCAGGATAATTGGTGGTATTTACCCGTATCAGCTTATTTGCCGGAAGTTCAAGGGGAAAAATTGCTGGATGAAATTTGCACCTTAATCCCTGAGCCAACGAATGGTAGAACATAGCGGCAGTTATTTCCCGACCTTGTGTTTATTATTACATGAAGCTCAGAATCTTGCCGGTAACGCTGTAACGTTAGGCAAATATTAAATAAAACAACAGAGTTAACGGTGATACATCGCTTGTGGTATTCTGAGCCACATTAAACTTCAAAAACCCGTCATTTGGGGGATGTATGGATCACCGTTTACTCGAAATCATCGCTTGTCCGGTATGTCATGGCAAACTCAGTTACGATAAAGAAAACTTTGAGCTGATTTGCAAAATTGACCGTCTCGCTTTTCCTTTCCGTGATGGTATTCCTGTGCTGCTCGAGCATGAAGCACGTGCTTTGCCAACCGAGGAAAAGAAATAACTTATGTTTACAGTCATTATCCCCGCACGTTTTGCTTCATCCCGCCTGCCCGGAAAGCCGTTGGCTGATATTCATGGTAAGCCGATGATTGTGCGGGTTATGGAGCGAGCTACCCGTTCCGGTGCCGGTCGCGTGATTGTAGCCACAGATAATCAGGCTGTTTTTGATGCAGTCACGGCTGCGGGCGGTGAAGCCTGTATGACCAGTGAAAATCATCATTCAGGTACAGAGCGTCTGGCAGAGGTTATTGATAAATACCAATTCGCTGATGATGAAATTATTGTCAATGTTCAGGGTGATGAGCCGCTTATTCCTGAGCAAATAATCAAACAGGTTGCTGATAATCTGGCGGGGAGTGATGCTGGTATGGCAACACTTGCTGTTCAGATCCAGAATGCAGAAGAAGCATTTAATCCGAATGCCGTGAAAGTGGTTATGGATGCACAGGGTTATGCCCTCTATTTTTCCCGTGCAACCATTCCGTGGGAGCGGGATCGTTTTATGCAGTCCAAAGAGACTATCGGGGATAATTTCCTGCGTCATATTGGGATTTATGCATACAGAGCCGGGTTTATACGCCGCTATGTGCAGTGGGAACCAAGTCCACTGGAAAATATCGAAATGCTCGAACAATTACGTGTACTTTGGTATGGAGAAAAAATTCATGTAGCGAAGGCATTACAGGCTCCGGGGGCTGGGGTCGACACCCCGGAAGATTTGGAAGCAGTCAGAAAAACTTTTGTGGCCTGATATAAAAAATATCAAAACAGAGTAATAGCAATTAGGCGATTAAACTCGCCTAATTTTTTACGACTACTCAGCAATAATCAGTATAATTAACCCTCAGTCTTCTCATCTTTATTTGTACCGGAAGGTTTAATTGCCTGCCAGATACTACCCAAAGTTTCATACCATGCCCGCTCCGTGTGAGAAAAATAATAGGACGACGGAATATATTTTTCCCAGTTATATAGTGGCGTTGTGACTGCCAGTTGATTTGCCGGGCCGGGAATAGGATGCATACTGCGTTGTTCAAAGAATTTCAGTGAACGGGCCATGTGGTTTGCGGATGTAACCAGAATAAAAGGTTGCTGACCAATAACCTTTTCGACTTCGGCTGCTTCTTCCTCTGTATCCAGCGGATTTTTTAATGCTATCGTGTCAGCTACAGGAACCCCCAGTGATTGTGCTACCATAGCCGCGATTTCAGCACTGCTGATTGAATTAACGCCTTTACCACCGGTAAAAATCATTTTAGCGCCGGGGTTAAGGTGGTATAAGCGGATACCTTCGGTGACTCTGGGCAGGCTATTACTGATAAGGTTGGCACTGGGTGCCCATTCCGGGTTATAAGTGAAGCCGCCGCCAAGAACAACAATGTATTTTACCGGAGACGCATGTATCGCATCAGGCTCGTAACGTTGAGTATATTTTCCTTCGACAGGGAGTAGTAAGTTATCTGCAACAGGCTGTAAACTCAATAAAAGTAAGATAAGCCAGCTTAGTGAAAGAAGAGTTTTCCCTGTTTTTTGCCATCGGGTAAACCACAGCAGGAATAAAGCAACGAAAGCGATTAAAATAATTAAAGGGAGCGGCATTAATAGCGCACCAACGTATTTTTTTAGCAGAAATAGCATCAACAGGCCTTAATCTGATTGAATTATCACCGCACAGGGGTAAATTCAAGGGTAAAAGTAGTGAATTTACCGATTACTGTGCCAGAATAACGGTAGCAAAAATAGTACTAGACACTATCTCTACTCGATAGACCCTATAAATACATCAATAGATACATCAAGCTTAGTTTATTAATGAGGCGTTTTTTCATGCGGGATCGCAATTTCGATGATATTGCAGACAAATTTTCGCGTAATATTTACGGCACCACCAAAGGTAAAATCAGACAGGCCGTTGTCTGGCAGGATATCGAAGAATTGCTGAATCATTTGCCTCAACGACCTCTGCGTATTTTGGATGCAGGGGGCGGTGAAGGAAATATGGCCTGTCAGCTCGCTGAATTAGGTCATCAGGTTATATTATGTGACCTCTCCGAAGAAATGATCCAACGGGCAAAAAATAATGCTGAAGAGCGGGGAGTTCTTCAGCAGATGCAGTTTATTCAAAGCCCGGCACAGGATATTCACCAACATATTACTCAACCTGTTGATCTAATCCTGTTCCATGCGGTATTGGAATGGATCACTGATCAAAAAGACGTGATAGAAATATTGGGTGATATTATTACGCCCGGTGGTGCACTCTCATTAATGTTTTATAATGCTAATGGGCTGGTTATGCGCAATGCCGTTCTGGGTAATTTTCATTTAGCAACGCCAAATATTCAGCGTCGCCGGAAACGTTCCCTATCGCCACAGAATCCATTAATACCTGAACAGGTATATCAGTGGCTCACTGAACTTAATATGGAAATAATGGGTAAAACCGGAGTCAGGGTTTTTCATGACTACCTGCAAAGCCGCCAATTGCAAAATACAGATTTTCCGGCGCTGCTTGAACTTGAACAGCGTTATTGTAGACAAGAGCCTTATATCAGCCTTGGGCGCTATATTCATGTGACGGCACGCAAGCCTACCTTAAAGAGCGAATTATGAGTGAATATTCCCAGACTGTTCCTGAACTTGTGTCCTGGGCCAGAAAGAATGATTTTTCCATTTCGTTGCCACCAGAGCGGTTGGCTTTTTTAATGGCAATTGCCGTACTGAACAGTGAACGTCTTGATGGCGAAATGAGCGAAGGAGAGTTGATTGATGCTTTCCGGGAAGTCTGTAAAGGTTTTGAACAGACTTCAGAAGCCGTAGCGGTCAGGGCAAATAATGCAATTAACGATATGGTAAGGCAAAAGCTACTTAACAGGTTTACCAGTGAACTGGCGGATGGTAGCGCTATCTATCGTTTAACGCCATTAGGCATCGGCATTAGCGACTACTATATTCGTCAGCGTGAATTTTCCACGTTGCGTCTTTCCATGCAGCTTTCCATTGTTGCCAATGAGCTACATCGTGCGGCCGAAGCGGCTGAAGAAGGTGGTGATGAGTTTCACTGGCACCGCAATGTATTTGCTCCTCTTAAATATTCGGTGGCTGAAATTTTTGACAGTATTGATCTGTCACAGCGCATCATGGATGAGCAGCAAAACAGTGTAAAAGCAGATATTGCAGCCTTGCTCAATCAGGATTGGCAGGCTGCGATAGCGAATTGTGAGCAATTATTGTCCGAGACTTCCGGAACGCTGCGGGAGCTTCAGGATACTCTGGAGGCAGCGGGCGACAAATTACAGGCTAATCTGCTGCGTATTCAGGATGCCAACATGATGAGCGGGGGTTCTGAACTGGTTGATAAGCTGGTTTTTGATCTGCAAAACAAACTTGACCGCATTATTAGCTGGGGGCAGCAATCCATCGATCTCTGGATTGGTTACGACCGACATGTTCATAAGTTCATCCGAACTGCGATTGATATGGATAAAAACCGCATTTTTTCTCAGCGTCTCCGCCAGTCTATCCAGAATTACTTTGATCACCCGTGGGTGCTGAATGTTGCCAGCGCAGAGCGTCTGCTGGATATGCGTGATGAAGAATTGACGTTACGCAATGAAGAAGTCATGGGTGAACTGCCCCCAGAAATGGAATACGAAGAATTTAATGAAATTCACGAGCAACTGGCGGAAATGGTAGAACAGGCGCTGGCAATTTACCAACAGGCTAAACTCCCTCTGGATTTGGGCGCTGTATTGCGTGATTACCTTGCCAAATATCCACACACACGTCATTTTGATATTGCACGTATTCTGGTGGATCAGGCAGTACGACTGGGCGTTGCAGAAGCAGATTTCTCTGGGTTACCAGCGGAATGGTTAGCGATTAATGATTACGGAGCCAAGGTGCAGGCACATGTCATCGACACATATTGAACAATTTATGCCAGTTAAACTGGCTCAGGCATTATCCAACACACTTTTTCCAGAATTAGACAGCCAGCTTCGTTCAGGGCGTCATATTGGAATGGATGATCTTGATAATCATGCTTTTCTGATGGATTTTCAGGAAGAGCTGGAAACATTTTACTCGCGTTATAACGTCGAATTGATCCGTGCACCAGAAGGTTTTTTCTACCTGCGGCCGCGTTCAAATACGCTGATCTCCCGTTCTGTTTTATCTGAGCTGGACATGATGGTGGGTAAAATTCTGTGTTATCTCTATCTCAGCCCGGAGCGCTTGTCTAATCAGGGAATATTCACCTTTCAGGAACTGCATGAAGAGCTGTTGTCACTTGCGGATGAAAACAGACTGATGAAATTGGTGAATCAGCGTTCAACTGGTTCAGATTTGGATAAACAAAAATTACAGGAAAAAGTACGTACTTCCCTGAACCGTCTGCGCCGTTTGGGGATGGCCTATTTCCTACAAAATGACAGCAACAAATTTATGATTACCGAAGCAGTATTTCGTTTCGGTGCAGATGTACGTAGCGGTGATGATCCACGTGAAGCTCAGTTACGGATGATCCGTGATGGAGAAGCAATGCCAGTGGAAAGCAGTTTATCGCAGGAAGGTAATGAACAAGAAGAAGCACCAACAGGTTCAGCAGCAGGTGCGGAGGATGAACAGTCATGATTGAACGCGGTAAATTTCGCTCACTGACGCTCGTTAACTGGAACGGTTTTTTTGCCAGAACATTTGATCTTGACGAACTGGTAACGACTTTATCCGGGGGTAACGGTGCGGGTAAATCCACCACGATGGCAGCATTTGTCACGGCATTAATTCCGGATTTAACGCTACTGCATTTCCGTAATACGACGGAAGCAGGTGCAACCAGTGGTTCACGTGATAAAGGTCTGCACGGTAAACTGCGGGCAGGGGTCTGTTATTCTACACTGGATGTGGTGAACTCCCGCCACCAGCGAATTATTGCAGGTGTACGTTTACAACAAATCGCAGGGCGAGATCGGAAAGTTGATATCAAGCCCTTCATGATTCAGGGTGTCCCTGCCTCAATACAGCCAACACAACTATTGACTGAAAACATCAACGAACGTCAGGCGCGGGTTCTGCCATTGAATGAACTGAAAGAGCGCGTCGAAGAAATGGATGGTGTTCAGTTCAAGCAATTTAATTCCATCACTGATTATCATGCCCTGATGTTTGATTTGGGGGTGATCCCGAAACGCTTACGTTCTGCCAGTGATCGCAGCAAGTTCTATCGTCTGATAGAAGCATCGTTGTATGGTGGTATTTCTAGCGCGATTACACGTTCATTGCGTGACTACTTATTACCAGAAAATAGCGGAGTCAGGAAAGCATTTCAGGATATGGAAGCGGCTTTGCGTGAAAACCGCATAACACTGGAAGCTATCCGCGTTACTCAATCTGACCGTGACCTGTTTAAGCATCTTATTACCGAAGCGACAGCGTATGTTTCTGCTGACTATATGCGCCATGCCAATGAACGTCGCGTTCATCTGGATGAAGCGTTGGCTTTACGCAGTGAATTGTTTGGCAGTCGGCGGCAACTAGTGACGGAACAATACCGTCATGTAGAAATGGCGCGGGAGCTGACAGAACAAAGTGGCGCATCCTCTGATCTGGAAATGGATTATCAGGCAGCCAGCGATCATTTGAATCTGGTTCAGACAGCCATGCGTCAGCAGGAAAAAATTGACCGTTATCAGGCTGATATTGAAGAGCTGACTTATCGACTGGAAGAACAGACTGAAGTCGTTGAAGAAGCGAAAGAGATGCAGGCGGAATATGAAGTTGCGTCTGAGGCTGCAGAGCAGGAAGTTGATGAATTAAAAAGCCAGCTTGCTGATTATCAGCAGGCACTGGATGTTCAGCAGACCCGCGCTATTCAGTATCAACAGGCACTGCAAGCGCTGGAGCGAGCCCGTGAGCTTTGCCAGCTTCCTGAATTATCGGCAGAGAATGCCGATGAGTGGCAGGAGACTTATCAGGCCAAAGAACAACAGGCAACGGAAACTTTGTTAGCACTGGAACAAAAGCTCAGTGTGGCTGATGCTGCTCATAGTCAGTTTGAGCAGGCTTATCAACTGGTGAAAAATATTGTTGGTGAAGTCAGCCGTAGTGAAGCATGGCACAGTGCCCGTGAAGTCTTGCGCGAATGGTCATCTCAACGCCATCTGTCAGATCGGGTTCAACCGTTGCGTATTCAATTGGCTGAGCTGGAACAGCGCCTTAACAGTCAGCAAAATGCAGAACGCATGCTGGAAGAATTCTGTAAGCGCCATCAGCAGCAATATCAGCCAGAAGATCTGGAAATGTTGCAGGGTGAGCTAGAAGCTCAGTTGGAAGAATTAAGCCTGACTGCGAATGAAAGCGGTGAATCTCGCATGCAGGTGCGTCAGGAACTCGAACAGCTCAAACAGAAAATACAGGCGTTGACTGCTCGTGCCCCAGTCTGGTTGGCGGCACAGGAAACACTGGATCAGCTTTGTGAGCAGAGTGGTGAAAATTTCGAAAACAGCAATGATGTCACGGAATATATGCAGCAATTGCTGGAGCAGGAACGTGAAATCACTGTTGAACGTGATAATGTCTCAACACAGAAACGTGAACTGGAAAAACAGATTGAACGGCTGAGCCAACCAAGTGGTGCGGAAGACAGCCGCTTGCTGGCACTGGCTGAGCGTTTCGGTGGTGTATTGCTGTCAGAAATTTATGATGACATCACCATTGATGATGCACCTTATTTCTCTGCGCTCTACGGCTCAGCACGTCATGCGATTGTTGTACCGGATTTTTCATTAGTACGCCCGCATCTGGAATCATTGGAGGATTGCCCGGAAGATCTCTACCTGATCGAAGGTGATCCACAATCGTTTGATGACAGCGTGTTTGATTTTGAAGAGCAGGAAAATGCTGTTCTGGTTAAATCCTCTGATCGTCAGTGGCGTTATTCCCGCTATCCTGAAGTCCCTCTATTCGGACGAGCGGCAAGGGAAAATCGTCTGGAAGCGCTCAGTCTGGAGCGTGATACGCTGGCAGAGCGTTACGCAACACTCTCATTTGATGTGCAGAAAATCCAGCGGGCACATCAGGCCTTCAGCCGTTTTGTCGGTAAACATTTGTCGGTGGCGTTTGATAGCGATCCAGAGTTGGAAATCCGTACCCTGAACCATCGGAGAACAGAGCTGGAACGGGAGCTGTCACAGTTTGAGTCCCACACACAACAGAATCAACAAAAACTGGCTCAGGTAAAAGAGAGCTTGTCCGTACTCAATCGCTTGATTCCACAGATTACGATTTTGCTGGATGAAACCCTGATTGATCGGGTGGAAGCTGTACGTGAAGAAATGAGTGAGGCACAGGATGCGGCTCGTTTCCTACAACAGCACGGCAATACGCTGAATAAACTTGAACCGATGGTATCGGTTTTACAAAGTGATCCTCGTCAGCATGAGCAATTGCAGCGGGATTATGAAATAGCGAAACACAGTCAAATAAAAGCCAAACAACAGGCATTTGCCCTGACTGAAGTTGTACAGCGCCGTGTGCACTTCAGTTACAGCGATTCAGCGGGAATGCTCAGTGAAAATAGTGACCTGAATGATAAATTGCGTCAGCGCCTTGAACACGCAGAATCTGATCGCCGCCGCGCCCGTGAACAACTTCGTCAGCAGCAATCACAAAGTGCTCAGTTTAGTCAGGTACTGGCTTCCCTGAAGAGTTCTTATGACACCAAGCAGGATATGTTGAAAGAACTTGAACAGGAGATGAAAGATATCGGTGTTCAGGCTGACGCTAATGCGGAAAATCGTGCCCGTGAACGCCGTGATCAGCTTCATGCCGCAGTACAGGCCAATCGTTCCCGAGTCAATCAGCTTGAGAAGCAGATCGCATTCTGTGAGGCGGAAATGGAAAACCTCCAGAAGAAACTGCGCAAATCAGAACGTGATTATTATCAGAAACGTGAGCAAGTCGTATCCTCTAAAGCGGGTTGGTGTGCTGTGATGCGGATGGTGAAAGATAATGGCGTTGAACGCCGTCTTCATCGCCGCGAACTGGCTTACATGGATGCTGATGCACTACGTTCAATGTCGGATAAAGCGCTGGGCGCACTGCGTCTTGCCGTAGCAGATAATGAACATTTACGTGATGCGCTGCGTTTGTCTGAAGATCCAAAACGTCCTGAGCGTAAGATTCAGTTCTTTGTGGCTGTGTATCAGCATCTGCGTGAGCGGATCCGTCAGGATATTATTCGTACTGATGATCCGGTTGATGCGATTGAGCAGATGGAAATCGAACTGGCGCGTTTAACCGAAGAGTTAACGGCACGTGAGCAAAAACTGGCGATCAGCTCTAAGAGCGTAGCTAATATCATCCGTAAGACTATTCAGCGTGAGCAAAACCGTATCAGGATGCTGAATCAGGGATTACAAATGGTCTCCTTTGGTCAGGTTGGTGGTGTGCGCCTGAATGTGAATATACGTGAAAGCCACGCTGTTTTATTGGATGTGTTATCTGAACAGCAGGAACAACATCAGGATCTGTTTAATAGCCAGCGCCTGACCTTCTCTGAAGCAATGGCCAAACTTTATCAGCGTTTAAATCCACAAATTGATATGGGGCAGCGCTTACCTCAGACAATTGGTGAAGAGTTGCTGGATTATCGTAATTATCTTGAATTAGACGTTGAGGTGAATCGTGGATCAGATGGCTGGTTAAAAGCGGAAAGCGGAGCGCTTTCTACCGGTGAGGCCATTGGTACAGGGATGTCGATTCTGGTTATGGTTGTGCAAAGCTGGGAAGAGGAATCCCGCCGTCTGCGTGGGAAAGATATTTCCCCATGTCGTTTGCTATTCCTTGATGAGGCAGCGCGTCTGGATGCGAAATCTATCGCCACACTGTTTGAATTATGTGAACGCTTACAGATGCAGTTGATTATTGCCGCCCCGGAAAATATCAGTCCGGAGAAAGGAACTACGTATAAATTAGTGCGTAAGATCTTTAATAATCAGGAACATGTGCATGTTGTTGGTTTACGTGGCTTTGGGCAGGAAACTCCGGCTCTTGAACAGAGGCAGGAACAGGCTCAGGCGATATTCTGAAAATAACTTCTCCCTGAGTGAGTAATTTAAAGCCGTCATTGATTATATGACGGCTTTTTAATTAATGACGATAATAATCACGTTTTGAAATATGTGCATTAAATCTCATTTTCTTGAAATAAGAGTGCTTATCATTCCCTCCCATTGTGATCAGGATGAGAAGAAGGAAAAACAATGCGTAAAGTAGTATTAGCATTTAGTGCAATTGCCCTTGCTGTCGGCTTAAGCGGTACTGCTCAGGCAAAAGTACAGGTACCGGAACAAGTCAGCTCAGGGGTCACTACAGTAGAGCTTTCCCAACGTCAGGCGGTACACTGGGTTTCAGTGGAGCAGATTGAAAAAAGTTTGCAAAATAAACCACCTATGTCTGTGGGATTCGATATAGATGATACAGTACTGTTTTCCAGCCCCGGTTTTTATCGAGGTCAACTGGAATATTCGCCGAATGAGAATAGCTATCTGAAAAACCCGGAATTCTGGGAAAAAATGAATAACGAATGGGATAAATTCAGTATGCCGAAACAGGTTGGCATCGATTTAGTTCAGATGCACCTGAAGCGTGGTGATGACATTTATTTCATTACTGGCCGTACCAAAACTAAAACAGAAACAGTCACTAAATATTTACAGGAAGACCTCCATATTCCTGCCGATAAAATGAATGCTGTTATCTTTGCAGGAGATGATCCCGGTAAAAATAATAAAATCAGTTGGATGGGGGATCATAACCTGAAAATCTATTATGGCGATGCCGATGCGGATATTGCCGCCGCCCGTGAATTAAATATTCGTGGTATTCGTATTTTGAGAGCATCAAATTCCTCCTATCAGCCTTTGCCTAAAGCAGGAAAATTTGGAGAAGAAGTCGTTATTAACTCAGAATATTAATTTAAACATTTATCATGTTTATTTATTATTAAAGGCACTTTAAGTGCCTTTTCTTTTTTATAACTAATATAAGTTAATTTATTATAGCAATAATTTTCTTTTAGTTCATGTAATTGGATATAATCGGGGGGCTTTCTGTCTTAATAAGTAATTATGTATATAATTACTACTATTCTCTTCTGATAACATTGGTCTGCCGATAATTAGAATAAGTCATTGGATAGCCAAATATACCCAGTAAATTTCATGTACGGTTTCATGGCTGATAAATACAGTCGGTAAATTTGTCACTATGAAAAAGGGGGTATACATAAAAGCGAGGTGAACTCTTATGGCAAAGAATACGGTAAGGTTACTAAAAGTTTCTTTTATCTGTAGTGTTTTAGTAGTATCAGAGGGAGCCTTTGCAAGTCAACAAAACGAATTGACAGCAAATGATGCCCCGTCATTATCATGGGAGCAAAAAAAAGTAGATACTGATGTCACCTCTACTCAAATGGCGCCTGTCTCTTTATTAAGTTCTCCTGAAGAAAACAAAGTTCAGTTACAAGAATTATTACCTAAACAAGTAAAACCGATATATTATCAACAATTATCAAGATTATATTCAGTCAATAATATGAAACCGTTATGGCAGGATGAAACCGCCATACAAAATTTTAAAGAACAATTATTTGATTTATCGTTAGCTGGGTTTCAGCCTCAATTCGGAAAATGGATGATACAACTTAATTCACCCGAATTAACTGAAATGGGGCGGGATATTGTTCTATCTGATGCTATGTTAGGTTATCTTCACTACATTAATAATATTCATAATAAAGGGGATTCATGGTTATATGGTAAAACTCCATATAAAATCGATTTACCCCCGAATAATTTAATTGAAAAGTGGCAACAGCACGTTAAGGATAATAATCTCAGCAATTACATTTCGTCGTTATCACCTAATCATTCTATGTACGAAAAGATGCGCAGTGAAATGCTAAAGCAATTGAAGGACAAACAGCCGTGGTCTGAATTTTCAATGAAAGAAACATTAAGACCGGGGCAAAATAGCCAGAGTGTTATTGCGCTGAGAAATATATTAGTCCGTTCAGGTACGTTAGAATCTTCAGCCGTTAGCCCAGAGAATAGATTCTATAACAAAGAGTTAGTTGCAGCAGTAAAGCGTTTTCAGTCTTTACACGGTTTAGCGGCTGATGGTGTCATCGGGCAATCAACAAGAGTATGGTTAAATACCACCCCGAAAACCCGCGCAAGGATCATGGCATTGAATATGCAACGGTTGCACATCATTCCTGATAACCTTCCCACCGCAATTTTAGTGAATATCCCTGATTATTCGTTATTTTATTATTTGAATGGCGAAGAGGCATTAAGCTCTAAAGTCGTGGTTGGGCGTCCAAGCCGAAAAACACCGATTATGAGTAGTGAACTGAATAATGTCGTGATTAACCCTCCCTGGACGGTTCCTGTCAGTATGACCCGTAAAGATATAGCACCGAGAGCCATGCGTGATCCTAACTATTTCCGTAGCCGTGGTTATACCGTTTTTTCCAGTTGGAGCAGTGATGCAGCCGTTGTCGACCCTTCATCAATAAACTGGGGAGTCATAACACCCGGCAATTTTCCTTACCGGATACGGCAGGCACCCGGCCCAACAAACTCATTAGGAAGATTTAAGTTTAATATGCCGAATTCGGAAGCAATATATTTGCATGATACACCTAATCAAGCCTCATTTAAGCGTGAAATGAGAGCGGTCAGTTCAGGTTGTGTCCGTGTTAATAAAGCGCCTGAATTAGCCAATATGTTGTTAGGTGATGCTGGTTGGAATAAAGGAAAGGTCAATAATTCTTTAAAGTCGTGGGCAACAAAATATGTGAATATACCGAAAAGAATTCCAGTATTCCTTTATTATCAAACAGCCTGGGTTGATGAAAAAGGAAAACCACAATATCGTGCTGATATTTATGAATATGATAGTCATGCCAGACAAAAATCTGAACTGATCTCTCAGGTTTTGACAGCCAGATAATACTTTGACTTTTGTTAAATTGTGAATGGAAAAAATGAATAATATATCTTAGCAGTGAGGAATAGCCTCACTGCTATTTTTTTACCTGCCATCTCTCCCATACTTTGATTTTTTCTTTTAGTTATTACACAATTACTAAATTAATAGCTTGCATTAACCAAATATAAATATTTAAATTCAGTTTAATATACTCGATAAACTTCAAGTTACAACGGGTAATATGAAGTGAGTCCTTATATCTCCCCACGCCGCGGGGAGATATAACATGCATCTTGAAGTTGAATAGGTATAAAAACTCTATTCTGTAAATCAGAATAAAAACATCAACTAAAAAATTTACATTAATGTACAAAAAATAGTAAAACCTACTTTTTGTTTGTTGCGGTTTTGTTAATTGATTGGTGTTAACTGTTAATATATTTTTGAAACTATCTAAGAATCAGAGAAAGCAGCAGAGCACAATACATGAATAATATTGATCATAACCGCCGTAAGTGGCTCGGCGTCAGTATGGTTGCATTAGGGTTAGGTTTATTACCCCAACATGCACTAGCCACATTAACAACACCACGTCCCAGAATCTTACGGGTAGATAACCTCCATACCGGAGAAACAATTAAAGCCGAGTTCTTTGACGGGCGTCATTATAATAAATCTGAACTTATTAGACTGAATTATTTATTCCGTGATTATCGCCAAAATGAAACAAAGAAAATTGATCCAAAATTATTTGATCAAATTTACCTGTTACAAATGATGATGGGAATAAATAAACCAGTTCAGTTAGTTTCAGGATATCGTTCATTAAAGACAAATAATATGTTGCGTCATGCAAGTTCAGGTGTGGCAAAACACAGTTATCACACCCGTGGTCGGGCAATGGATTTCCATATTGATGGCATGGAGTTATCACATATCCGTAAAGCTGCATTGAAAATGAAAGCTGGTGGAGTTGGATTTTACCCGAAAAGTAATTTTATTCATATTGATACAGGCCCGGTCAGGACGTGGTAATCTTATTATATCTTTCATATTTCAAGTTGGCTGTAAAATGGCTTGAAAGACGATGAATATATTAAGAATTTGTCCTGATTGTGGAGTGTGAACAATACAATGAAATACCACATAATGCCTGTCACCGTTGCGATGCAGAATTGTACGTTGATCTGGTGCGATGAAACGCTGGAAGCTGCAATTGTTGATCCGGGAGGTGAAGCTGAAAAACTGATCGCAGAGATCGAAAACCGGGGAGTAAAGTTAACCCAAGTTTTGTTGACACATGGTCATTTTGATCATGTTGGTGCAACCGTTGAAATTGCTAAACATTTTAATGTACCGGTGCATGGGCCACATAAAGGTGATGCTTTCTGGATAGAAGCGTTAGAGGTTCAATGCCAGATGTTTGGCGTTAAAGAATGCCCATCTTTTACCCCTGAGCGTTGGCTGGATGATGGGGATACTGTAAAAGTCGGTAATATTCAGCTTTCTGTCTTACATTGTCCGGGACATACTCCGGGGCATATTATTTTTGCCAATCATGCTGATAAATTAATTTCGATGGGAGATGTGTTGTTCAAAGGCAGTATTGGCCGAACGGATTTCCCGGGTGGGAATCATGATGAGTTGATCCAATCCATCAAAGAAAAAGTTCTGGCTTTGGGGGATGATTATCAATTCATTCCGGGTCATGGCCCAATGTCAACGTTGGGGCATGAACGGAAAACGAATCCGTTCTTACAAAACTGACCAATAATTTTTGATTCAACATTTCTCAGTTTTACAGGTTATTGGAAAGAAAAAGCCGCTTTTCAGCGGCTTAATACCAATATAGGTTTGTGTACTTCAATGAAATTTTGAATTTAAAGTACAGCAACAATCGCTTCACACAGAGGAACCATGTTCTCCAGTGTTAAACCCGCTACGTTAATACGGCCGGAGCTGACTGCATAAACAGCGTATTCTTCGCGCAGACGTTCAACTTGTTCTTTAGTCAGACCGCTGAATGAGAACATACCATTTTGAGCACAGATGAAGCTGAAATCCTGTTTTGCACCTTTTTCTTGTAAGGTGTTGACGAACAACTGACGCATACGCTGAATGCGTTCACGCATTGTTGCCAGTTCCTGAATCCACTCTGCTTTCAGTTCTTCGTTGGACAGAATCGTCGTAACAACAGAAGCACCATGAGCTGGCGGGTTAGAATAGTTGGTACGTACAATAAATTTAGCCTGACTGAATGCTTTCTCTGCGGTATCGCTATCTGCTGCAACGATAGTACAGGCACCAACACGCTCATTGTACAGACCAAAGTTTTTGGAGTAAGAGCTGGCAACGATCAATTCATTATGATTTTTGGCAAAAATACGCAGACCTTCAGCATCTTCATCCAGACCTTTAGCAAAGCCCTGATAAGCGAAATCGAATACAGGCAGCCAGCCGTTTGCCGCAGATAAATCTGCCAGTTTCTGCCATTGTTCAGGAGTAGGATCGATACCGGTCGGGTTATGACAGCAGCCATGCAGCAGAACAACATCACCCGCTTGTGCTTCAGACAGACTTGCCAGCATGCCTTCGAAATTCAGCGCGTGTTTTTCTGCATCGTAATAGTTATATTCGCGGATCTCTAAACCTGCGCTGGAGAAAACACCTTTATGGTTTGGCCAGGTTGGGTTACTGATCCAAACACGTTTAGCGTTAGTTTGCTTGGCAATAAAATCAGCGGCAGTACGCAGTGCGCCTGTTCCGCCTGGGCTTTGTACGGTACGGGCACGTTTTTCAGTAACGATGGCACTGGTGTTGCCAAAGAGCAGTTCCTGAGTCACACGACCAAACTCCGGTAATCCGCTGATTGCCAGATAATTTTTAGTAGTTTCGTTTTCCAGCAGGAATTTCTCTGCTTTTTTAACGGTGGTCAGGACAGGCGTTTTACCGGTTTCATCTTTATAGACACCGATACCCAGATTGATTTTATTTTCGCGGGGATCAGCTTTAAAGCTATCAGCTAAACCAAGAATAGGGTCGGCAGGCGCTGCTGTGATTTTTTCAAACATTTTTTTATTCCAAAATTTGGAGAGTTAAGCCCGAAATAAATTATACGCTGCTCAGGGTAACCCTAAGAAATCGATTTGCCAACCACTTGTAGCAAAAAGAATAAAATCTTGTGAAGTAGTTTACGGAGTGGAGAAAAGCGTCTGAAAAAACAGGGAGATGAAATGCAAAAAGCAGCGCCGGAGCGCTGCTTTTCTGAGATAAATGGTTTAACTTTTCGCTAAACTGTTTATCAGCGGTAATTAGAACTGATAAGTCAGACCAACACCGAATACGTTGCGAGCGTTTTCGTTTGCAACGCCGCCATCGTTTTTGTCCAGCAGGTTGATTTTGTAATCAACATAAGTAGACAGGTTTTTGTTAAAGTAGTAATAAGTACCTACAGAAACATATTTAACCAGATCTGCATTGATACCTTCATCAGCGTTATGATGATTACGGTTCAAGTCTTTACCTTTAGACTGAACATAAGCCAGAGATGGTTTCAGACCATAGTCAGCGAACAGGTACTGTGCAACCAATTCAACGTTTTGAGTTTTGTTTGCGATGCCACTGAAACTATCACGTTTGTCGACACCATTTCCAAATGTCATATTACGAGTTTCACCGTACATTGCAGCCAGGTATACGTTGTTTGCATCGTATTTAGCACCGATATTCCATGCTTCAGCGCGCTTACCGAAAGCTTTAGAAGCCCACTGTGCATTTGTACGAGTAGAGTTAGCGTAAGAAGCACCAACGTTGACACCGTAACCTACGTCATAAGTGGCAGCCAGACCGTAGCCATCACCATTCGCAGTTTTTTCATCACGAGCACCGCTATTCTTGGTACGTGCGCTATTTTGACCTTGATACTGTAGGGCAACGTTCAGGCCATCAACCAGACCGAAGAAGTCGGTATTACGGTAAGTCAATAGACCAGTAGAACGACCAGTCATGTAGTTGTCAGTTTTAGCCATGGAGTCACCACCGAAGATTGGCAGTACGTCAGTCCATGCGTTGATGTCGTAGTTTACGCCGTAGTTACGACCGTAATCCAGTGAGCCATAGTTAGCGAATTTCAGACCAGCGAAAGCTAAACGAGTTTTAGTAGATTGTTTACCTTCTGCTTCGCTAGCGCTCATGTTGTATTCCCAACGACCGAAACCAGTCAGTTGGTCAGAGATCTGAGTTTCACCTTTGATACCGATACGAGCGTAAGAATCATCACCTTCAACCTTGCTTCTTTCATCTGCTAACAGGTGACGAACGTCTACTTTACCGTACAGATCCAGTTTGTTGCCGTCTTTGTTAAAGATCTCAGCTGCGTTTGCTGTACCAGCAACCAGCAAAGTTGGAATTACCACTGCAAGAATATTGCGCTTCATTATTATTACCCTCATTGGTGTTATTTAGACATCTGGCACACATTGAAAACAGAACACTAAAATTTTTGGAACTATTTATGGGCATCAGGTGTCTTATTAATCTGCGCTCAGTGTTCCATTGGTTATGGCTTTTATCCACCCTCAAAATGCTACAAAAGTACAAAATTAGTAACAAACTGAAAAAACATATTACAAAATGTAAATGTCAAGGAACTTTTTTTGCCCTGTTTTGGCGATAAAATGAAAAAAGCCAACTTTCGCTGGCTTTTCTCAGGATTGATTTTTGGTTATTTTTCGAACGGATTCATTAGAAACTTGCGTTTCTTGGCGTTCTTGGGAATGGGATTACGTCGCGTACGTTTGAGACACCCGTGACATAAGCCACCAGACGTTCAAAGCCCAGACCAAAACCAGAGTGAGGAACAGTGCCATAACGGCGCAGATCACGATACCACCAGTAATCTTCTTTATTCAGCCCCATCTCTTCCATACGCGCATCCAGTACATCCAAACGCTCTTCACGTTGGGAACCACCGATGATTTCACCAATGCCCGGTGCCAGAACATCCATTGCCGCGACAGTTTTGCCATCTTCATTCATGCGCATGTAGAACGCTTTGATATCTTTTGGATAGTTCTTCATGATGACAGGCGCACCAAAGTGCTTCTCTGCCAGATAACGCTCATGCTCAGATGATAAATCTACACCCCAGTAAACTGGGTTTTCGAATTTATGACCGCAGTTTTCCAGAATTTCAATGGCATCAGTGTAATCCAGCTGGACAAAGTCAGAATCGACAAATTTTTCTAGTCGGGTAATAACTTCGCTGTCAACGCGCTCTGCAAAGAACGCCAGATCGTCAGCTCGCTCTTCCAAAGCCACTTTAAAGACATATTTCAACATCTCTTCAGCGAGTTTGGCAATATCATTCAGATCAGCAAAAGCCACTTCTGGTTCAAGCATCCAGAATTCGGCCAGATGGCGGCTGGTATTAGAATTTTCAGCACGGAAGGTCGGCCCGAAAGTGTAAACCTTACTTAATGCACAGGCATAAGCTTCACCGTTTAACTGACCGGATACAGTCAGGAAGGCTTCGCGCCCGAAGAAGTCTTTGCTGAAATCAACGTCACCTTTATCAGTCAATGGCAGGTTTTGCATGTCCAGAGTGGAAACGCGGAACATCTCACCTGCACCTTCTGTATCTGAGGCTGTGATCAGTGGGGAAGATACCCAGAAGAAACCCTTCTCGTGGTAAAAACGATGCAGTGCTTGCGCCAGTGTGTGACGGACACGTGCTACTGCACCAATCAGGTTAGTACGTGGGCGAAGGTGAGCGACTTCACGCAGATATTCGATACTGTGGCGTTTTGCTGCCATCGGATAAGTATCGGGATCATCTACCATACCAACAACCACAATGTTGGTTGCCTGTAATTCGAAACTCTGGCCTTTACCCTGTGATTCCACAACAGTACCAGTTACTTCTACAGAGCAGCCGGTTGTGAGGTTCAGAACCTCATCCTGATAATTAGGCAAATTATTATTAACGACGGCCTGTAAGGGATTAAAGCAGGAGCCGTCATAAACGGCGAGGAACGAGATACCAGCTTTAGAATCTCTCCTTGTACGTACCCAGCCGCGGACGGTGACTTCGCTGCCAACCGGAACACGGCCTTGCAGTACATCGACTACAGGCGCTACGCTCATAAATTTCTCTCTTCTTTATAATAGATAATTAGACTTACTGTAAATCGTGCCAAGCGGCACGATGACTCCTTATCTTACTTGTCCTTTCACAGGAAACAAGTAGAAATTAAGGGGGTTAAAGCGGAAATAAAAGGAAAAGTTGTTTTTTATCGGCGTAACCAGAAAGAGAGTGATTACGCCGATTAAAGTTCGGTACAAACTATCCTGGAAATTACACAGCTTTTTTCATTTCAGGGATATCAAATGCTCTGCGTAATCTGTTAATGAATTCGACATCTTCACAGATAGTTTTTCCCGGACTATCAGACAGTTTGGCTACAGGTTTACCGTCACATTCAACCAGTTTGATCACAATATTCAGCGGTTTTATCCCGGGAATATTGCAGGTCAGACGTGTACCAATACCGAACATGACATTGATTCGTTGATGGAAATGACGATAAAGAGCCAGAGATTTTTGGAAATCCAGACTATCCGAAAATACCAGTGTTTTAGTCAGCGGGTCGATACCCAATGACTGGTAATGGGCAATCGCTTTTTCGCCCCAGTCAACGGGATCACCGGAATCATGGCGCAGACCGTTATAGGCCACAGCAAAAGGTTTATCGAAATCCCGTAAAAAAGCATCCATCGTGATACAGTCTGTCAGGGCAATGCCTAACTGGTTCGGATACTCATTCAGCCAAGTTTGCAATGCCGCGCGTTGGCTGTTAGCGAGTTCCGGGCTGATTTGTTGATGTGCCTGAAACCATTCGTGAGCCTGCGTACCGAGCGGAGCCAAGTCAAGTTGTTGCGCCAGCTGGTAATTACTGGTTCCAATCAAATAAGGAAAACTCTCTTTCAGTTCCTTAACAATGGCATATTGCACTTCGTGTGAAAAACGGCGGCGGGTGCCGAAATCCATCAGTTTGAAACCAGATAAATCGATATGTTCTGCTGCGGCATCCTGATAGAACAACTCAATTAATTTTCTGAGCTGACTGACTGCCGCTTCTGGATTAATTTCAGGCGAGCGATCGCGGTGTACCAGTTCACTAATCAGGGCAAGCAGCGGCACTTCCCACAGGATCACTTCACGCCATAAACCTGAAATTCTGATAGCAAGCTGTCCTTTATCAGTAACAGAAACTTCTACTTGTTCAGGGTTAAAACGGAAGGTTTTGAACCAATCCAGATAATCTTGTTTAAAAAATGGTAAACCAGACAGATATTCAGCTTCTTGTTCTGTCAGAGTCAGATCAGCCATCATATTGATCTGCTGGCGTAATGCCCCGGCGTATTTACCGAGTAGTTCATCACCACGGCAGCGGAACTCTGCAACAACATGAATATCGTTGTAATGGTGGTACACTGCTTGCTGCATATGAAATTTATAAGCATCAGTATCAAGCAGTGATTTGATAATCGGGGTAGCGTCTAAAGTCATGGCGCGTCAGGCATCCTCGCGGAGCATATGTATCTGCTAAATCGATAAAGTCGGAAGAGTATACCGTGATTATTCTGTTATTAAAGCTACATAATCGCATATATTTTTCCGGACAATACAGATTAAGGTTGATCAATTTATAGATGATATCATGTTAAATACAATATGAGATGGCAAGTAGCACAAAAGTACTAATATTCTCAAAACAGGTTTTATACCTTTATTTAATAAATGATTAACATCTGAAAAAAGAGATTTCCGGATTGAAAGGATGGAATCTCTGTGGCAGCGTTAGCTTCTCACATTAAATAATGAAAAAAGGTTTCTTATGACACATCAGCGGGTTATTAAGCATCGTCTGGATTATAAAGCGCCAGACTATACTATTACAGATATTGATCTCGATTTTGACCTGAATGCAGATAAAACAACTGTAACAGCAACCAGTCAAGTAAAACGCCTGATTAATGATATCACTCCACTTATTTTAGATGGAGAAAACCTGACATTAAAGAGTATCCATATTAATGATAAGGCATGGGAACATTATCAGGAACAGGATGGCAAATTAATCATTGAACAACTGCCTGCTCAGTTTACCCTGAAAATAGTAAATGAGAATAATCCTGCGGCTAACAGTGCACTTGAGGGGCTGTATGTATCTGGTGATGCTTTGTGCACCCAGTGTGAAGCTGAAGGTTTCCGCAATATCACTTATTATCTGGACAGGCCGGATGTATTGGCTCGTTTTACTACTCGTCTCACTGCGGATAAATCCAAATACCCGTATTTATTGTCCAATGGTAACCGTATTGAACAGGGAGAGCTGAGTGATGGCCGTCATTGGGTTAAATGGCAGGATCCATTCCCGAAACCATCTTATCTGTTTGCGTTAGTCGCAGGGGATTTTGATGTCCTGCATGATACTTTTATTACCCGTAGTGGCCGTAAAGTTGCGCTGGAATTGTTTGTTGACCGGGGTAATCTGGATCGTGCTGGCTGGGCCATGACGTCGCTGAAAAACTCCATGAAGTGGGATGAAAGCCGTTTCGGTCTGGAATATGATCTTGATATTTACATGATTGTTGCCGTTGATTTCTTCAATATGGGGGCAATGGAGAATAAAGGGCTGAATGTCTTTAACTCCAAATATGTCTTAGCGAAAACAGAAACAGCAACAGACAAAGATTATCTTGGCATTGAAGCTGTCATTGGACATGAATATTTCCATAACTGGACAGGAAACAGGATCACCTGTCGTGACTGGTTCCAGTTAAGCCTGAAAGAGGGGCTGACCGTATTCCGTGATCAGGAATTCAGCTCTGATTTGGGTTCACGCTCTGTTAATCGTATTAATAATGTGCGTATTATGCGTGCAGCTCAGTTTGCTGAAGATGCCAGCCCGATGGCGCATCCTATCCGCCCTGAGCAGGTGATGGAAATGAATAACTTCTATACGCTGACTGTTTATGAAAAAGGCTCAGAAGTCATTCGGATGATCCATACTTTACTGGGTGAAGAGCAATTTCAGGCAGGTATCCAGCTTTATGTACACCGTCATGATGGCAGCGCAGCAACCTGTGATGATTTTGTACAGGCAATGGAGGATGCTTCAAACGTTGATTTGACACTATTCCGCCGCTGGTACAGTCAATCGGGTACGCCAGTACTGACCGTGCGTGATGAATATGATGCGGAAAAACAGCAGTATCTGTTGCATGTCAGTCAGATGACACCCCCCACTGCAGATCAGAAAGAGAAATTGCCTCTGCACATTCCGTTAGATATCGAACTGTATGATGAACATGGTCATGTCATTCCACTGCGTCGGGATGGTCAGCCTGTGCATCATGTTCTGAATGTTATCAGTGCAGAACAGACATTTGTATTTGATGATGTACCGTCACAGCCGGTGCCTTCTTTATTACGTGAATTCTCTGCGCCAGTAAAACTGAATTATTCATATAGTGACAGTCAACTGACTTTCCTGATGAAATATGCCCGCAATGAATTTTCTCGTTGGGATGCGGCACAGGCACTGTTAGCTAATTATATAAAACTGAATGTTACCCGTTATCAACAATCTCAGCCGGTAGAATTGCCAATACATGTTATTGATGCATTCCGTGCAGTATTACTGGATAAAGATATTGATCCGGCACTGGCGGCCCTGATCCTGACACTGCCGTCTGAAAATGAAGTGGCAGAGCTGTTTACAGTGATTGATCCACAGGCTATTCATGAAGTGCTTAATGCAATCACTCATAGTCTGGCAAACGAAATGGCAGATGAATTTGCAGCTGTTTACCATAGTATTCACACAGGGGCATATCGTGTGAATCATCAGGATATCGCTAAACGGTCATTGCGTAATATTTGTCTGCATTATTTGGCCTTTATTGAAGACAAAGCGCTGGCTGATAAATTAGTCGCCACTCAGTATTATCAGGCAGATAATATGACTGATACTGTTGCAGCACTATCTGCGGCAATGGCGGCAGAATTGCCTTGCAGTTATCAATTAATGGATGAATTTGATCAGCGCTGGCATCAGAATGGGTTGGTCATGGATAAATGGTTTATTCTTCAGGCAACCAGCCCGGCATTTGATGTACTCGATAAAGTACGTAGTTTGATGAACCATCGCTCTTTCAGCCTGAGTAACCCAAACCGCACTTATTCACTGCTGAGAACCTTCTTTGCCAATAACGCAGTTGCATTCCATGCTGAGAATGGTCGCGGTTATCAGTTCCTGAAAGAAGTTCTGACTGATTTGAACACGCGTAATCCGCAAGTCGCTTCGCGTCTCATTGAGCCATTAATCCGCCTGAAACGCTACGATGAAAAACGTCAGGCGTTGATGCGTACAACGTTAGAAGAGTTGAAAACACTGGAAAACTTATCAGGTGATTTATTTGAGAAAATCACGAAAGCATTGGAAAGTTGAGTAATGATATTTCCTCCGGCTTTAGCCGGAGGAAATTAAGAAAATATCTTCTGCGTTACATTTACATTTTGACAATATCTCTTTAAGATGCTCCGCGCTTATTTCACAGTCATCACAACCTGTCATTATGCTCGCAGGAGATTGCATGTATTATCCGCTTCTAAAGAAGGCATTGTTCCAGCTTGATCCGGAACAGGCCCATGAGCTTACTTTTCGCCAGCTCAAACTTGTTACCGGTACTCCTTTCGAATTCCTCATCCGCCAATCAGTTGCTACTAAACCCGTTACTTGTATGGGGTTGTCATTTAAGAATCCTCTTGGCTTAGCCGCCGGCCTTGATAAAAATGGTGATTGCATTGATGCCTTTGGTGCAATGGGCTTTGGTTTTGTTGAAATTGGTACAGTAACTCCACGTCCACAAGTAGGGAATGATAAACCGAGATTATTCCGTGTTGTGGAAGCAGAAGGCATTATTAATCGGATGGGCTTTAATAATCTCGGCGTTGATAATCTGGTTGAGAATGTTAAGAAAGCAAAATACGACGGAATTATCGGAATTAATATTGGCAAAAATAAAGATACTCCGGTAGAGAATGGTAAAGATGATTATTTAATTTGCATGGATAAAGTGTATCCTCATGCTGGTTATATTACGATTAATATCTCTTCACCTAATACGCCGGGCCTGAGAACATTACAGTATGGTGAAGCACTGGATGATCTTCTGTCTGCGATTAAAAATAAACAAAATGAACTACAACAAAAATATCAAAAGTATGTTCCTGTTGCCGTAAAAATCTCGCCAGACCTTACCGAAGCTGAATTAGTAGAAATCGCAGATAGTTTAATGCGCCATCAAATTGATGGAGTCATTGCAACGAATACCACGTTGGACAGGAAGATGATTGAAGGGTTAAATCACTACCAGCAGGCTGGTGGTTTAAGTGGTCGTCCGGTGCAGCTGCGTAGTACAGAAATTATTCGTCGTCTTTCTCAGGAATTAAAAGGTGAGATTCCCATTATTGGCGTGGGTGGAATTGATTCATTAGTTTCAGCCAGAGAAAAAATGGAAGCAGGTGCTTCATTGATTCAGATATTCTCCGGCTTTATTTATAAAGGGCCGAAATTAATCAAAGATATTGTTAATCATATCTGAATATTTCCTGCAATCTGGTGTTTAAGGGTTAATATTAAAGGTGTTGGGGGTTTATTTCTGCTCCCAACTCGTCTATATTTTGTTTGACAGATTAAAAGTTTATCAACTTTTTAAAATTCCCATTAGGGCGGTGCTTATTTTTAAACAAATAAACGATTTTGAGCAGAAAAGGGTAACCAATGAAAATTAGGCCTGATGATCAATGGCGCTGGTATTTTGATACTGAGCATAACCGTGTCATGCTCGATCTTGCTAATGGTATGGTTTTTCGGTCTCGTTTTCCTGCCAGAATGTTGACCGCTTATGTCACCACAATGAAAGAAATTAATTTTTCTGTCGATGATGCAGCGCTTTATTATACTTTCGAAGAATATTCCCGCCGTATTAATATTGGGCCAGAACTCAGGGCTGAATTAGCTTTAAATGGATTGGTTGCTTTCCGCTTTATGAAACCACAAATGCCTAAAAGTTGGTATTTTTCTATCTGCTCTTTGATAAGCAAACCTGAACAGGGTGAAATGATTCAGGTTCGTTTGCAGGACGATGGCACAGAAGCATTATTTATGGTTGCTGAAGCGGGAGAGAATGCCAGTGTTTGTTTATTAGCAGAGCAAAAATTAGATCTCGGGGATCGTGTAATGAATTTCTGTGACCCGATAAAAATAATGAACGATCGTTTAATGCCTTATCCTGAACCAACTCAGGCTCCTATATATGATAAGGCGATTTAAAGAATTATTTATTAATCCAGCTCCATGATTGATCCCAGTACACATGATCTCAATATCAGCTAAAGGCTGACCGTTTCTTTTTCTCAATCTTAACTCATCCCTGACCATCGAAAACCGTTGGAATTTTCCGTATATGAACGCTTCAAAACTGTGCAGCAGGCCCTTTTCCATCTTTATTTTTACCTGAAGCGAGCAATCTTATGACATGTTGCTGGTATTAGCTATAATGGCGGCAATTTTTTGGTGGTACATTTTTTAGTAAATAATAGTCTTGGTGAATAATACATGAACTCTCTCTTTGCCAGCACGGCACGCGGACTGGAAGAACTGTTAAAGAACGAACTGGAAACGCTGGGGGCACAATCCTGTAAGATTGCCCAGGGTGGGGTTCATTTTAAAGGCGATGAACGGGTGATGTATAAAAGCCTGCTCTGGAGCAGATTAGCCTCCCGTATCCTGCTACCGCTTAATGAATTTAAGGTTTATAGCGATCTTGATCTGTATCTTGGTGTCCAGTCTATTGACTGGACTGAAATTTTTTCAGTAGATAGCACATTCGCAGTCCATTTCAGTGGGACAAATGAAGAAATCAGAAATACACAATATGGAGCACTGAAAGTCAAAGATGCGATTGTTGACTGTTTTATGCGGAAAACAAAGCAGCGCCCTGATGTTGCTAAACAACTTCCAGATGTGCGTATCAATGTTTTTCTTAATAAAGAAAAAGCTAGCGTATCACTCGATCTGAGTGGAGAAGGGCTACACATTCGTGGCTATCGTGATTTAGCCGGGCAGGCTCCACTGAAAGAAACTTTGGCTGCCGCAGTTGTGTTGCGTTCCGGTTGGAGTATGGGAACACCAATGGTTGATCCGATGTGTGGTTCAGGGACACTGTTGATTGAAGCGGCAATGATGGCAGCTGATTGCGCACCGGGTTTAAACCGTCAGCGTTGGGGCTTCACATCGTGGCTGAAATTCGATGAAGCTATTTGGCGTGAAGTCACAACTGAGGCACAGGTGCGTTTCCGTAGAGGATTACAGGAAACTTCATCACGCTTTTGGGGGCTGGATATTGATCGTCGTGTTATGGATATGGCGCGTTCAAATGCTCGCAGAGCGGGCGTTTCGCAGCTGATTGAATTTCAGCAGGGCGATGCGAGTAGGCTTGAAAACCCAGTGCAGGAAGGGGTAACAGGTACGATCTTAAGTAACCCGCCGTATGGAGAGCGCCTTGAAAGTGAACCGGCATTGATTGCTTTGCACAATGTATTCGGTCGGATCATAAAAAACCGTTTTCCGGGTTGGCGTTTATCCCTGTTCAGCGCTTCACCAGAGTTGTTAAGTTGCCTGCAATTGCGTGCTGAGCGCGAGTTTAAAGCGAAAAATGGTCCTTTAGATTGTGTTCAGAAGAATTATTCTATTCAAAAAAATGATGCAATTCAGCAAAATGAACAAGCATCAGATAAACCTCAGGCACTCGATAGCGGTATTGCCGAAGATTACGCTAACCGTCTGCGTAAAAATGAAAAGAAACTCAGTAAATGGGCTAAACAGCAAGGAATTGATTGTTATCGTTTATATGATGCAGATTTGCCGGAATATAATGTCGCTGTTGATCGTTATGCTGATAAAGTTATTGTACAAGAATATGCTCCGCCTAAATCGGTAGATGCCAATAAAGCCCGCCAGCGCTTGTTTGACGTCATTAGCGCAACAATGAATGTGCTCGGGCTGCAATCTAATCAGTTGATTCTGAAAACCCGTCAGCGCCAGAAAGGCAAAAATCAATATGAAAAACTGGCTGAAAAGAAAGAATTCTTTTTGGTGAATGAGTATGGTGCGAAATTCTGGGTTAACCTGACAGATTATCTGGATACAGGGTTATTCCTCGATCACCGTATTGCCCGTAAAAAACTCGGCGAAATGAGTCAGGGTAAAGACTTCCTTAATCTGTTTTCCTATACCGGATCGGCAACAGTTCATGCCGGACTGGGTGGTGCGCGCTCAACGACCACAGTGGATATGTCCCGAACTTACCTTGAGTGGGCGGAGAAAAACTTACAGGTAAATGGTCTGGCTGGCCGTCAGCATCGTCTGATTCAGGCAGATTGTCTGGGTTGGCTGGCCCAAACACGCGAACAGTTTGATCTGATTTTTATTGATCCTCCGACATTCTCCAACTCTAAACGTATGGAAGATACATTTGATGTTCAGCGCGATCATATCGAACTAATGAAGCAATTAAAGCGCTTACTCCGTCGCGGAGGAACATTAATGTTCTCCAATAATAAGCGTGGTTTTAAAATGGATTTTGCTGAACTGGAGAAATTAGGTCTGGTAGCAGAAGATATTACAGAAAAAACCCTGTCTCAGGATTTTGCCCGTAACCGCCAGATCCACAACTGCTGGCTACTGCGTCACGCTGGCGAGGGAAAATAATATTATGTCATTGATTAATCTATCGGGTGCTTGGCTGTCATTCGGTGATTCGCCATTATTGGATGATACTGAACTACATATTGAAGAAAATGAACGAGTATGTCTGGTTGGCCGCAATGGAGCAGGGAAATCGACCCTGCTGAGAGTGTTGGCGAAAGAGCAGCCACTGGACGACGGGCAGGTTATATATGAACAGGATCTGATTGTTGCCCGGTTACAGCAGGACCCGCCTCGTGATGTGGAAGGTACGGTCTTTGATTTTGTCGCGGAAGGTGTCAAAGAGCAGTCGGAATACATTAAGGCATTCCACCATACTTCACGGTTGGTGGAAACAGACCCTAGTGAGAAAAACCTCAACCGACTGGCAGAGTTACAGGAAATATTGGATACCCGTAACCTCTGGTTACTGGACAGCCGTATCAGTGATGTATTAAAGCAACTTGCTTTACCTGCGGAGGCGAAACTATCTTCTCTATCCGGTGGTTGGTTACGCAAAGCAGCTTTGGGGAGAGCTTTGGTCAGTTCACCGAAAGTTCTTTTCCTTGATGAGCCAACAAACCATCTGGATATTGAGACGATTGAGTGGCTGGAAAATTTCCTGAAAGATTTTAATGGCAGTCTGGTCTTTATTTCCCATGACCGTTCATTTATTCGCAGTATGGCGACCCGTATTATCGATTTGGATCGCGGAAAACTGACTTCTTGGCCGGGAAATTATGATAAGTACCTTGAGGGAAAAGAAGAAGCATTACGGG
The DNA here is from genome assembly GCF_037996705.1 of Xenorhabdus bharatensis. Classification (NCBI taxonomy): domain Bacteria; kingdom Pseudomonadati; phylum Pseudomonadota; class Gammaproteobacteria; order Enterobacterales; family Morganellaceae; genus Xenorhabdus; species Xenorhabdus bharatensis. The sequence continues at coordinate 50,004 of NZ_JBBMXG010000019.1, forward strand.
TTGAAGAACTACAGAACGCGGAATTTGATAAGAAACTGGCTCAGGAAGAAGTCTGGATCCGGCAGGGGATTAAAGCCCGCCGTACGCGTAATGAAGGCCGGGTGAGAGCACTAAAAGCGTTGCGAGTGGAACGCTCAGAACGCCGTAACGTTATGGGCAGTGCCAGAATGCAGGTTGAGGAAGCAACCCGTTCCGGCAAGATTGTATTTGAACTGGAAAATGTTAATTACCAGATTGGCGACAAAACATTAGTTAAAGACTTTTCGGCTCAGATTCAGCGTGGTGACAAAATTGCTTTAGTGGGGCCGAATGGTTGCGGTAAAACAACATTACTGAAACTGATGCTGGGGGATTTGAAGGCAGACAGTGGGCGGCTTCATTGTGGTACAAAACTGGAAGTTGCTTACTTTGATCAGCACCGTGCTGCACTTGATCCTGACAAAACAGTGATGGATAACCTTGCCGAAGGCAAACAGGAAGTCATGGTGAACGGTCGCCCGCGCCATGTTTTAGGCTATCTGCAAGAGTTCCTTTTCCATCCTAAGCGCGCAATGACACCTGTGCGGGCTCTTTCAGGCGGAGAACGTAACCGTTTATTGTTAGCTCGATTATTTCTGAAACCGAGCAACCTGCTTATTCTCGATGAACCGACGAATGACCTTGACGTTGAAACACTGGAGTTACTGGAAGAGTTAGTGGATGGTTACACGGGTACCGTCATTCTGGTGAGCCATGACCGTCAGTTTGTTGATAACTCAGTGACAGAATGCTGGATTTTTGAAGGCAACGGTGAAATCAATAACTATGTTGGCGGGTATTTCGATGCTCAGCAACAGCGGGAACAAACTGTTTCTTTACGTCAGTCTTCTGCAAAAAAAGAGAAGGCAGAGAGCAAGCCGGCTAAGGCTAAAGAAACCACAAAACGTTCAAATAATAAGATAAGTTACCATTTACTCAGAGAGTTAGAACAACTACCATCATTATTGGAAACGTTAGAGCAAGAAATAGAACAGTTACAAGCTAAGGTCAGTGATCCTGATTTTTTCAATCAGTCACACGAAGTCACACAAAATGTTCTACAGGATCTGGCAAATAAAGAGCAGTCGTTAGAGAAAGCTTTTGATCGCTGGCAGGAACTGGAAATGATGAAAAATGGATAATGCTTGCCGGTGATATCCGACAGTGTACAGATTGCCGCGATATCCGCGGTAATCTGACAACCTGATGATATAAAGGGCAGCATTGATTTTGTTTATGGGAGAGGCACTTTGTGTTCTGACAATCATCAGCATGACAGGCTGGTTCTATGCCACCAATGCGATATGCTGGTGGCATTGCCTGATCTGGAAGAAGGAAAAAAGGCTGTTTGTCCACGATGTGATACTTTACTGACTGCAAAGTGGAAAGAACCACGTAATCAACCGACAGGTTATGCAGTCAGTGCATTATTTATGTTATTCCTCGCCTGTCTGTTCCCTTTCGTCAGCATGAATGTTGCGGGGATTGTCAGTGAAATTACACTGACAGAAATCCCCAAGACCATGTTCAGTGAGGATTATTCGAGTCTAGCTGTATTCTTCCTGATCTTTGTGCAGCTTGTACCTGCATTCTGCATGCTTTCTATCATCCTTTTATGCCAGAACATAAAAATGGCGCTTCGGCTGAAAATTGAGCTGGCGCGTATTTTATTTCAGATGAAAACTTGGTGCATGGCCGAAATATTTTTAGCTGGCGTGTTAGTCAGTTTTGTTAAGCTCATGGCTTATGGCGATATTGCGGTTGGCCTCAGTTTTCTGCCTTACTGTCTTTTTTGCCTGTTTCAGATCAGGGCCTTTCAATGTCTGGATCGGTACTGGATCTGGAATGATATAAAATCTGCGCCGAAAATACGTATTCCTCTACAAACGGGTAAACCCGGCCTAATTCAAGGGGTCAGGCTATGTCAGTGCTGCACAGCTATTCTACCAGCGCAGAAACATCGATGCCCCCGTTGCCACTCAAAAGGCCATGCCCGCCGCCATTACAGTCTTCAGTGGACGATGGCACTATTGATTACATCAGCCATACTTTATATTCCAGCAAATATGTTACCGATTATGGTGACACAATCATTAGGAAGTGACATTAATTCAACCATTCTGGAAGGTATTATTTTGCTTTGGAGCACGGGTTCTTATCCCGTTGCTCTGGTTATTTTTATCGCCAGTATTATGGTGCCTTTACTGAAAATGCTTGCCATTTGCTGGTTATGCTGGGATGCAAAAAGACATGGTAGATACAACTCTGAAACTATGCATTTTATTTATGAAATAGTGGAGTTTGTTGGTCGCTGGTCAATGATTGATGTTTTTGTTATCGCTGTATTATCGGCATTAGTACGTATGGGGCAGTTTATGAGTATCTACCCCGCAATGGGAGCAATACTGTTTGCTTCAGTGGTGATTTTAACCATGTTTGCATCAATGACCTTTGATCCGCGCCTGACATGGGACAAAGCAAATAAAAAATTTGAGTTACGGAATAATGGGGAATCATAAGGTGACGGATAAAGAAGAAACTTTGGCTCAAGCCAAGATCAGCAAACTTAAGAGTTGGTCACCTATATGGATCGTACCAATTATTACTGTGCTTATTGGTGCCTGGATACTATTTTATCACTTTAGCCATCAGGGGCCTGAAGTCATATTGATAACTTCTAATGCTGAAGGTATTGAAGCCGGAAAAACAAAAATAAAAAGTCGCAGTGTGAATGTTGGTGTGGTTGAAAGAGTATCATTAAGCGATAACCTGGGTGAAGTGATTATCAAAGCTCGGCTGAATGATGGTATGGAGCGGCTATTACATAAAGATACTGCGTTTTGGGTCGTTAAACCTCAAATTGGTCGTGAAGGAGTTTCTGGCCTGAGTACATTGTTATCGGGAGTATTTATTGAATTACAGCCCGGTAGCGAAGGCAGTGGAGAAAGAAAATTTTCACTATTGGATTCACCACCATTAGCCTCACCTGATGCAAAAGGTATGCGGCTGATTTTAACCAGTGAAAAAGCAGGAAGATTATCCGCTGGCGATCCTGTCTTGTTTCGGGGTTATCGTGTTGGTTCAGTAGAAACAAGTACTTTTGATCCTAAATCCCGTCTCGCCAGATATCAGATTTTCATTAATTCACCTTATGACGGATTATTAACAACCAATATTCGATTCTGGAAAGACAGTGGTGTGGCTTTTGATGTGTCATCACAGGGAGTCAGGGTTGAGGTCGCGGCATTATCGACTTTATTTGCCGGAGGAGTCAGTTTTGATGTGCCCAAAGGTTGGGATTTAGGCAAACCGGTACAAGAAAAAGAAATATTTAGGCTTTACGATAACGAAAGAAATATAGAGAACTCACTTTATACCGAACACAGGGATTTTTTGCTGTTCTTCTCTGATTCAATCAGAGGCCTACAGCCGGGAGCGCCTGTCGAGTTTCGGGGTATAAGAGTGGGTACAGTTGCCAAAGTTCCTTTTTACGCTGACGGGATCAAGCAACGTCTTGATAACGATTTCCGCATTCCTGTCTTAATTCATATGGAGCCTGAAAGATTTGAGAGAGAAATTGGTAATGGCTTTTACACCGATAAAGAGCTGGAAAAAATTATTTCCCGGGGCTTAAGGGCTTCTCTGAAATCCGGCAATTTACTGACAGGGGCACTGTTCATCGATCTGGATTTTTACTCTGGTGAAAAGGCATGGAAAGGCCCGAGAGAAATAGCGGGTTATGAGATTTTACCCACCACAAGCAGCGGTCTTGCTCAGATTCAGCAAAAAGTTACTATGGCTCTGGATAAAATTAATCAAATGCCGATTGAACCTCTCTTTATTCAGGCAACACAAACATTAGAAGAGAGCCAGAAAACCGTTAAGGCAGCGAAGAAGACGATGGATGAGTTAAATCGTATCCTCGCGAGCAAAGAAGCGCAGGGGCTTCCTAAAGATCTACATAATACCTTGAATGAATTAAACCGTAGTATGCAGGGGATTCAGCCGGGTTCACAGGCTTACAATAAACTGGTTGATAATATGCAACGGTTGGATCAGGTCTTGCGTGAATTGCAGCCGATATTGAAGACACTGAACAATAAGAGCAACGCATTGGTATTTGAAGCGGAAACTGCACAGGATCCTGAACCGAAAAAGGCGCGTAATTAATGAAAAAACTGATGTTAAGATTGGCATTTTTTATACCTGCTGGTTTCTTGCTGATGGGGGGAATGTTACTTTCAGGCTGTAGCAGCCAACCGCAGAAAACTTATTATCAACTACCTGTTGTCACAAAATCCTCAGAGGTAAAACGGGTAAATATCGAACATGAACCTCAACTATGGATAAAAAAAATCAGTCTTGCCGATTACCTTGCATCACCGAGCATTGTTTATCAAACAGGGGATGTTAGCTATGTTAATGCTTCGAATCATTTATGGGCTAGCCCGCTGGAACAGCAGTTACAACAAATTCTGACTACTCAGTTGAGTGCCGCATTTCCGCAAAGGCTGGTCTCTGACCAGCTTCTGGAAAAAAATGCCGACATATTGGATATCACAATAACCGCTTTTCATGGGCGCTATGATGGTCGGGTTATCATTCAGGGATACTGGGTTTTATCTAATCAAAAAGAGACGATTAAGCGGGCATTTAACTTAGAGTTGAAGCAGACAGAAAATGGCTATGCACAATTAGTACGTACTTTATCCATGGGTTATAACCAGTTAATTCAGTCTATTGCCAGCCAGATATCTTATACGAAAGGATAATGTATGAAAAAAGCCATTTTTTTCTTATTGAATGATTATGCTGATTGGGAAAGTGCGTATCTTGCTTCCAGACTGAATATAAACAAAGAATGGCTGGTGTAAACCGCCTCTTTAGACAAAGGAACCTGTAAATCAATAGGAGGCTTTAACACAGTTATTGACTACTCTTTAGCTATGATCCCTCATGATATTGATCTTTTTGTCTTAATTGGAGGTAATTCATGGAATATAGAGAATAGCGAACTGAAAAGCCGGATAACTTTTTACCTCACTTCGGGAGTTATTGTTGGTGCAATTTGTGGTGCGGTAGACTTTTTAGCTAAAAATGGTTTATTAAATCATTTTCAGCATACGGGTAATTCGCAATATCTATGGAATGGATACCAAGAGTATAAAAATGGAAAAAATTTCATCAAAGAACAATCCGTCACTGATAGAAACCTTATTACTGCAAATGGAACAGCCGCAATAGAGTTTTCTGAACAAATCCTGAAAGTAATATATAGCAATAAAAAAGAAGAAATAGAGAAGGAACACGAGCTATTCAAGGTAGGTTATTATAATTACTGTAATAAATATGGCGATCCATTTTCTTAAATAAAAGAGGAATAAATTTTATATTCCTCAGGATTGGTATTACCAAAAATAAAAGTTGGGATCCGATGCTGGTATTGTATACGCCACAGAGTTGATTGATTAACGTGGCAATACCTCCACGTTCAATGCAATTATCTGTAAAAAACTAATGACCTTGCTATAGCATGATTGCCTTTGCTTTAACATTGTGGTGCTGTTGTGAGTATATATTTATCATTCTGTGGTACCACGGAATGAGTCATGAGGATACCATTTTATTGAAAATAAATTCATGTATAAGCGTTATAAAGGCTCTTTAACGCATATTCACGATCATAATTGAGTGAAAATTTATACCACATGATGGCTTTATCGAAATTCTGTTCAATATCGCAAGTACCTTCAAAATAAGCATCGCCCATTTCTTTGGTTCTTTTTACTGGATCACCGGAGTGATATGGCAGCCTAATTTTAGTTACCGCCATAGAGGTGATATTCTTACTTCGATAATTCAACAGGTGACATGATGAAAAGAAGTTTCAGCCCAATTAATGTTGGATCAAAACTACAGCATTGCCGAAGCCACCAGAACTATGAATGTCAGTCAGTCTGCGATGGATTTATCAATTAAAGCAGGAGAGACAAGGTTAATCCCCCAAAGCCTCGTCCATCATGCGGAGCACATTGAAATACGCGAACTGAAAAGGAAATTCCAACGCCTTGAAATAGAAAAAGAAGCCTTAAAAAATCTGAATAGTTTTTCGTTAATTGAGCAATTCAGAGTGCATTATCCTGTGATTTCCCTTTGCCAACTGTTCGGGATTCATCGTAGTAGTTATCAGGCTTGGCATCAGCGAGGAAAACAGCCAGTGGCGCGATAATGCTTGAGCTGATTATTCTCAATGAGCTGTTATTTCCACAGGGGAATAGATTTTTGGCAAAAGTCATCGATGTAACAGAAAAGTTATTCTAAAGTAACCATAGTCTGAGTATCCCCACTATTTTGTTTTTTAAGTAAAAACTTTGATCGTGTCTCAGGTATTTAGTTCCCTTTTGTTTTTCCTTTCTTAAGCGTAGCTACCTTGTTCTTTTGTCTGAAAAGCTCTCTTGCAATACAGGGGAAGAGCTTATACGAAGTTCAGGCTAGTTATCGAATCATCCAGTTATTTATATGCCACTGGCGGCTACTTCGTGGGCATCTTGCCTGTTCGATGATTTAAACGTACAAGTTTAACTTTATAAAAAATAAGTGTTATTGATCTTTTGGGGCGTAGTATTTTTGAGAGAATCGGAAAGCCACCAACGTGGTGGCCATTATGGTTATTGGGCTTTTTTCCTAAAATTATCGTCATTTTTCACAAATTCAAAAGCATCAAGTATTATGCCTGTTATCCTTAAAATATCTTCAGGCGCCTCTATAAATATTCTCGAGTTACTGGCTGATAGTCCAGCCCTGTTTATTTCGTTAAGCAATATGTCAGTTAATTCAATAGGAATTTGGATATAAGGATTATTCTTCTTATCGAAATACCTTATTAACCATCTATTTGATTTTCCCTGATAAAGAATATTGAAGTAGGATTCCGTATCCTTATATTGCAAATCAATAGGCTCACCAACAATTGATTTTGCTCTCTCAAATAGCGTTAACTCGTTTTTCGTAGTCACAATATTTGGATTGTCTGGATCTACTATTTCATCTGGTTCTTTCAGTATTTCTTGAGGCTCTACCCCATCTTGAACTCCATCAATTGGGGTATGTTTATTTGAAAGACCGGAAACCACCATGGCACTAACAGATTTTTCAACAGCCTGCTTTACTAAAGGGGTAATTGATTCAATAAATCTCTGATTTAGCTGGCGTTCTACGTTAGATCTGCTTGCAACATATCTCACGAATTCACTATCTATATCTCTCAAACTAGCACTAATCGTTTTCGTAAAGGCAGATAAATAAACGCTTTCTTCTGCAAGAGTCCTTAATGCTTCTGGCTTGAATTTATCGTGCCTAAAACGAAAAAGCTGACTTGCATCGGCATCACTAACTTCATCCATTTTGATGCGTAAAAACGGAGTAGGATCCATTACGTTTTTTTGTTTTAAATCAGTGAAAAAACGCCATTCTAAACCATTCGTAATTGCTGAAATGGTTACTTCTGGAGTGGAGTTAAAGTATCTAGATAGTTGAGGACAATGATTATCCAGTTTTTCGCTATATCCCTTCGCCTCGATAAACATCACAGGAACACCCTGACAAAACAAGGCATAATCAACTCGCTCATTTGCTTTAACTCCCGGGAAGTCAGCCCCGTACTCCGCTTTAACTTTTTGCGGATCATACGGACTAAATCCAAGAATATCTAAAAAAGGCAATATCAATGCTTGTTTAGTTGTTTCTTCGGTAGTGCAGTGCTGTCCAACGTTTTTAACGTGGTCAACATGATGTTTTATTTTTATCTTAAAATTATCCATTTTATAACCTCAGTAAGTTAAAACTTCAGCAATCTAAAACGGAATACCAGAACATTTTACCGAAAATGTTCACTTGGTTTTCATCAGCAACCTCATCTTCGTATTCATAACGGTTATAGCTTCTTATAAGTATTTTTCCACCCGGTTGCCTGTAAAGGTATTTAAGTCTTTTCAAGCCTCTTGTTCAATTAAATATACTTTCCCATCAATAATCCTCTTATTGGAGGTATCGATTCCTATTGCGGTTCCGTCTGGAATAACCGGCTCCATGCTGTCACTTTTTGCTGGAAAGCAAATAATTGTAGAGTCATTATTTGGTGCCCCCAATTCTTTTTAATGTTACTTTAGAAGATCTCAACTTAAAGCCATTATAATCCACGCCAATACACTTTCCATTGCCGCAGGCTAATTCAATATCTTTTAAGAAAGGGACTTCTACTTCATCATTATCTAATGGCGTTTTACTATCCTACGTTGCAATGTTTGACCACTCTCCTTCGGGTGGTACCTGACCTATATCTTTTTTGTGAGTCTCGCCAAACAAAAGCCAATTCACATCAATAGCCAGCATAGTGACAGGCAATATAGCAGACGCAGGGGAAGCAGCTAGATTGCATCTCTCTCAGATCGTTCCATCAATGAGTTAAAGCAAACCGGGACAGGGATGTCTTTTGTCTTTCAATATAACGGCTATAATTAAACCAAGTTAATTTGATTTAAGATCTAAAATGATAAGGAAAATTACTACTGCTCTATTGCTTACAGCTATAACATTTCCATCGTTAACAGAATCCAGTTTTACCGTAAATGAAGTAACCAAAACGGCTAGCATTAATAACCTTGATAAGGTTGTTGAAGGATGTGAGTCCGGTAAGGGTTCTTTACGATTAATGGATGTCAGTATTCTGAAAGTGGAAATACCATTGATCTCATTAAATTTAAATCATTGAATAATGAAATTTCGCCATACCTACGGGGTTTGATAAATTAAGCAACGCAGACAAACAAAGTGTGAAAAAATTACTTAAGAAAGGATAATCATCCTTTGTTGAGTATGTGGTTTGTGGTAGCGGTGGGTTTATGAGTCTAATGAATCTCAGTGTTCCTGCGGATAAATAGCATTTCAACGGGCTAGATTGCTACTACATAAATTTGCAGTGCGCTTCAAATTGTTCAGATTGAGTTCTATTCATCTGTCTGTTAGGTTATCGCCAATCTATTTGTTATTTTCATTATGGTGATAACGTGGCATCAAAAAAAACCAGAACTTCTATTATTATTTTTTGGATTGGTGTTGTAGTGGTCGCATTTAATACCAAAGGGGCAAAAGAGAGTATATTAAATAATGTAATACTATTTACTTTTATATACTGGGTCGGCTATTTGGTGCTGAAAATAGCAAGGTATATTACCGTAATTATTCTTGAGCGTAGTTCCAGAAAGAGGCGCATCCAAGATGCTAGAAAAGATTTAGAGATTTTTTTGTCTCAATTAGATAAGTTTTTACCAGTATTAGCAAGAAAGAAAAGATTCTTAATTACAACTGATGACTACGGATACATATCAACTGATAAATGGGAATCTGAAAAACGCAATTTTCTAAAGAAATTTGATTATCAACCCCGTATCACTAGAGACTACAGAGGTCTTATCGATGATGAATATAATTTTTCATTAGAGGCCGCAGTAGATGACTATCTGAATAAAAATCCAGTAATAGAATGGAATGATCGCATGAGTCCCGCTGAGTATGAAGGGTATTGTGCTGACATCCTGAAGAGTAGTGGATGGCAGGCAAGAACAACATCCATTAGTGGTGATCAGGGTGTAGATGTAGTGGCAGAAAAAGATGGTCTTTGTGTTGCTATACAGTGCAAGAAATATTCATCCCCAGTAGGTAATAAAGCAGTGCAAGAAGTTACTGCTGGTATGGCTTATTGGGGGGCTTCTATTGGTGTTGTAGTGACTAATGCAGGTTACACTAGGTCAGCAAGGGAACTAGCGACTGTTCATGGAGTATTTCTTCTCCATCATGAAGATTTAGGTAACTTAGAAGACATAATTCAGCGATAAATAGCTTTGTGTATGAAGCCCTTTACGGGCTTTGCATCTTTGTAAGGCTCTAACGTAATTCAAGGTGGAAAAGTATGACTTTTGAACAACGAAAAGCGCGTGCTATTGCCATTATGGAAAGTAAAAAAATGAAGCGTAGAAATTACGCCCCCCCTTTTCTACGTTTGTTATGGAAAATGGGCTTCAAGATACCACCATTCCCTTTTGCCTCATTTTGGCAAATTGTAATATTGACGGGGCCATTTTTTGGACTTGTAACGGGGGTTGCTATGTGGTTTTTAGTCTGGCGAGATGAGGACATATCACTTATTGCTGCTATTGTTTCGAGTATCGGTGGCGGTCTTTTTTTTGGTGTGTTTACAGCGATATATCATCGATGGATAAAAAAACGCAACGATCTACCCGATTGGGATAGCCTAGATTGAACGCCAGTAAACCATAGTCTGAGTAAAGCCCCTACGAGGCTTTTTTGTTGACTGTTTTTTTTGTAATATTATTGCGTCTCAAATTTATTACCCGAAAACATCGCGGAGAAAAAATGAAAAATAAAAAGCTAATAATCATTGGTGTAATTGTTGTATTTGTGATTATGTTTTTTAAACTTCTGTCAGAGAATCTAGCTTCAATGTAATAATATAGCCCTGTAATGGGCTATTGTTTTTTAGAAGTCAATAATCACCATTTTTGACAGAATCTAAGGGATAAGATGAAAAAGCTATTTATGACATTCGTTATGTTGATTTTAACAGGATGTGATACTGAGCATAGTAAATATAATGGAGTATACAACTGTAAAATAGTTCGGATAATGAATTATATAGCAGTAGACCGAGGGAGTGAATATTCTTTCCCGTTGGGAACAGTGAAAACCAGAATGACTTTTGAAAATGGAGTTATGACTATTCATGGAATGAATTCAGGTGATTATGTTGGACATGAAATGTCTATGAACTCATCGTCAATAACACCGGATGGCAAAAAATCAATGTCAGAATGGATGTTTAAATATGATAATGGTGAGTTTAGTGAAGGTTTTTCCCCTCATTCCGGTATAGCGATGATTACGATCGGTAATCCACCCAATGATGGTGTAGTGCACCATTTGACTAACTGTAAAAAAGAGCAAGAGTAATTTTGTTGCAAGATATAAGTTGAGAAAGATAATGTGGAAGACTTTTTTATAGTTGGTGGAATATTATCTTCGCGTGTGCCAGCTTATATTTGATGAAGTATTGCTCTTTAAACAAATTAAGTGTGCTGACAAAGTACACACTATGCCGGAATGCTCTAGGCTTTCTTGGAGCAAGTACTCCTCTAAAAAAAGACTGGCTAATTACAATTAATGCCCTGTCTTTGTGGGGAGTCTTCGCTCTTAATCATATTTAGAATTTGCCTAGCGGTACCATACAGACCGATGAACCAAATTTTCCGTGGTCGCATTCTACTTGGGATTTACCGTAGCGGCTCATAAAGCCCAGAAGGCTGTCTCCTGAGTTAAAGGTGATAACTCCCGGGAAAGGCTGACCTTCTGTTGACATATGCACCATAAAACGATCCGATAACGCCCGTTTCACGTTCCCAACTTTGACTGAGGAGCCGATATAGTATTCAGCTTTCAGCCATGTCACGCCGTCAACTACAGATTTCACGGATGAGGAATTTGCAGCAGCAAATACCATCAATATCCAGCCGTTGGAATTTTGCGTAGTCAGTGAAAAGGGCGGTGCCACCATATTATAGTGTGGATTGTGTAATTTCCGACGAAGATCTGGGTCTGTCAGAACCGTTTTCAGGTGGATTTGAAGTGCAGGTGGGAAGTGCAGGGTGGCAATGGTATGACCGCTTAGGTCGTCATCAAGAAACTCATACATACCTTGTATCCACAGATTCGATTCTGCTGTGCCACAAGTGTTGAGATTGTGATAGATAAGCCACTGGCCGCCATCTGTCCGAATAGCATATCCTGCATGTGAAAATTGCAGTCCGTAATCACTCATGGACTGCCCTTCCCGTGCTAACAGTACCACATCATCATTATTCTGTGACAACCAGTCATGCAGTTTATGGGCCTGACTTGTACGCAATGCCACTTCCTGTGGCGTGGGAAGGTTTTTTTCTTTACATTCAGTCTGACTGCCGCTGTATGCGGTATCACATACTGCTAGCAATAGCATCAGCAAAACCGGTTTCAACAATGTCATTCTGACATTTTCTCCTGATGTGAGAGTTTTTGTTCATCTGGAGTGATCATGTGAGAGATAATTTTATCCTCTTTTTTTAAATAGATTCCCGTACCTTCTTCCGTAGGTTCCAGTATCAGAGTATCGCCAGGTTTTACCGGGATTTTTTCTAATTTTTCTACCGCGACAAGTAGAGCTGTCTTTTCATTTTTATCTGTTTTTCCAGTGATGACTGCGGTTTTATCTTTTTTATTGTATTCAACAGAATCAATAACTACTTTAGCTGGAACAAGCACCGGCAGCAGAATAATACCGCTTATTAAAACAGAACTGGCTAAGCTTGGGCCACTGTAAACTAATGCGGTAGATAAATGAGGATGCTTTGACATAAATGATTCTTCTGAGTGAACAGGTGCCGCTGCCAATAAGGCTGAACATATTAATGCTGGAGCTATACGTGATTTCATCAATATTCCTTTTTCAGTAAATCCAAATGATTCTCATATATTCAGATATACAAAAATCAACTGACCAGATAATAACGTAAATAGGTAAGTTTAATAGGGGGCCACTTTTGCCTCCTGCCCCGATCAGAAATCTGCATCATAAACGGTAAGATATTCCGGATTTCCAGACAATCATATCTTTGACCAGTCTGAATCTCAAAGAAATTGAGAGAGAAGCCAGAACAAACGGGGCTAAATTATCCTGACGTAAATCTGGCCGTAAGGACATTCCATAGATAGTCATTATCCCAGCCCGCTTTTAGACGTTTGGTTTTCACCCCCACTACACAGCCGGACTGAGGAGAGGTAAAGCAATAGAAAAATTAAACTGGTGATCGTTTATCGTAATCGAGGGAAACAAGAAAAATGTGTAGATGGGTGGGTGATTTTGAGTGAGAAAATAATCAAAATATGATTGTTTTTTAGCTCAGTGAATCAGTGTTTTTGCGGAGGGTTTTACACCCATTTTACACCAGTTTTACACCAAGCAAATTTGAGGCATAAAAAAACCAACCGTAATAGGTTGGTTTTTTCTAGGGAAATTTGGTCGGCATGATAGGATTTGAACCTACGACCCCCGACACCCCATGACGACAGTCTAATTACATGCAATCCATTGCTACATAAGGGTTTACATTAATTCGACTGTATATGGAAACAGTGCAGAAATTACATTTTATGCACTATATACATCAACAAGTTGCGTTGAGTTTTTCCAGCGTTATACGGCAATTTCTCCATGAGGAACCTCGACCCATTCAACGTGATTCTGAGTGTATATTTTTGTTGATTTAGCATCGCTGTGAGCCATTCTTGCTTGTGGATCTAATCCATTAATTTTAAACATGTGTGCAGCTAGTGCACGTATCTCATGAAACGTTGGTCTTTCGGCAAGCGGTAGGTGGGAGGCGACCCCTATTTTATCTCTTAATGCTGAAAACGCTCGGCTCAAATAATCTGGGGCGATTTGGGTTGGATGGTGAACTTCGCTGCTGACTTTATTTGGCTTTCTGTTTGGTAGCCTATGAATAACATACGGACTGGCTACGGAATCACGGCTATTATCAATGATTTCTTTAAGTTTCAAGCCTATTGGTATAGCAATGTGTGATGCTTCTTTATCTTGGACTTTTTGTCTATGGATATAAAGCATTCCGTAGATATTGTTTTTTGGTTCTGGATACCACACGCAGCCGCAACTTCCTTCTTGCGGGGATTTGATATTGTATTTGATGCGTGAAACCTCTAATCTGGCTTGAGTAGTTTGCAGGGCAAGATCCATTGCAGTTCTCAGCCACGGTTCGGCAGCAATGTGTATTTTTTTGAAGTCCTCCAGAGATAAACGACGGCGAACTTTTTTATCTATGCGTTTTCTTTTCTTACGTTCAGCTGGATTATCAAGCATAAGAGACTCATCAACGGCATAGCTGAACAGTTTTTGCAAAAAGGAAATCTTTCTGTTTTGAACATTAGCTGATGAATTTACATGATATTGATTTATATACTCGTTTACATGTTCAAGAGATATTTCCATACAAGGAATATTAGAGAAAAATTCTTTAACTCTTTCAATATCATTCTTCCAATCAGCGAGAGTGTTATCTGATGGCTGTTCATCTTTAATAACTCTATTGAATATTTTAGCCACATGATCAGAGAAAGGAAGTGATTCTCCATATTTACCTCCTGATTCTTTAATCAATGAATTCACTGATACAGCTAAGGCTGGACGCATTATATTGTTATATTCTTTGGCGATAGCAATTGCAGTTGCTTTATCGGCTCCAATAACTTTTTTCTTACCATTCACTAGAGTTAGCCTGTATGCATTTACCGAGCCATCAAAGTAAAGATAGTCAGGCAAGTGTCTAAATTCTCTCTTTCGTGGACGTGCAGCCATTTTATGAATCTCGTATTAACTCATTAACGCGTGATGAGACAATGGAATCAACTCCCCATCTCTCAGATGAAATAACCCAAACGGAACCATCAACAATTCTGCCTCTTAGCTGTCCCGTTTCAATCCATCTCTTAATAGTTCTGTTATCGGGTATTGAGCCTTTCTCAAACTCACGCGCACCCCATGCGCTAGCTTTCATTAATTTAGCATTATTGCTCATAATTCCACCTTAACTAGATGTAAATTTAGGTAGGCAACAAGCAATCCCTTGCCACCTTCCTCCTTGCGTTCTCGAATTCGTTAGTCATTGGTGATGTTCACGATATCTCCCTCAATAGCTTACGACCGACATTAATTAAATAATCTCGGTTGACGGGAGTTGTTATTTTTCGGGGGTTAGTTATTTGTTTGGGTGACGGTAGAGAGGTGTCATATCTTCGTCATTATTACAGTAGATTACAGCGTCGTTTCCTTTATTTAAATCACGATAACCTAATGAATTTAAATATCCCACAGGCTCCATATTTTCATATTCAGCGAGTTTCTTTGCTAATTCTTCCAGTGAGTTTTTAATTTTCTCTACGGCAGGTGTTTCTGAGCGAATAATTTCCAGTGCTTTTATTGTACTTACTTCACTTTCCATTCGTTTGTTAACCCAACCATCCAAATCATCTGAATTACTTTCTGCCTCAGATAATAAATCTTCCTCAGCCCAATCAAAAAGGCCTTCCATCCAAGCTATAGCCTGCTCTTTATCTCCTTTTTCTAACAAGCAGAGTGCGGCTGCATTTGCTAGCAAAAGTCTCTCTATTATCCAAGAATTAGATAGCTCCATTGCTGCTTTAGCTTGCAAATTTTCTATTTCCCGCGCCAACTCAATTACATCATTGTTCATTTCCATTTCTCCGTGATCATGATTTCTGATAGTGATATGAAATACTTGTCCCAAAATACATCGCAACGCTCACCAGATTCATAACACATAATCCTATAGTCAGTTTCTGGTTTTATTTTCAATGACCCATTACAGATAGACTCGTATATTTCTTGATGAACTAATTCATACGTATCACTATCAATTGCCGATCCATTTAATGGTTTGATATAAATTGAAAACTCACCACCCCTTGGGTCGCAGTCTAACTCTGTCCAAACAGTAGCCTCTATAATTTGCTTGCCACCTGCAATTTCTGGCATTTTAATTTCAGAAATAGGAGTGCCGTTCCATGTAATCCCAGCTTGTTCTTTAAGGGTTTCAACCTCTTTTTGGCTTGCTTCATATAGTGATTTGTAATCTATTATCACCCAAACCTCCTGCATATACTCTCTGCTTTCTTACACATATCAGTATCAAACCAGCCGAAGTGACAGGTGTTGAAACTGATGTCCAGTTGACGTGCTAACCATTGATACGCTTCCGTGCGCTCTAAATTACGACTCCTGACAACATCATCGAAATACCGGTGAGCTGTTACCCTGGCCTGACGAGTTTTCTTATCCGCCAGTGACCCCATCGGGATATCGGTTTCCGGGTGAATACTGACACGCGCACCACATGTCCAGCAGTGGTATAACCAAGGCCAGCGGCTGTCATGGATGCGTTTAAAGACATTCAGATGATGCTCAATCATCACATGTCTGCCACAATATCGGCAGTGTGTCGGAATGGGATAGGGGTCGTTAACTCTCAGGATCGCTTTGGGGTTTGGGTTCCATGGGGTATACATGCAACCTCCTTAATGCTGCTTTCACGGCATTACATACCAATTAAATGTTTCTACATTTACCAAATTAGAACACCATTTCGTAAAGAGACATCATCAATATCTACCCCTAACGCTTTTGCAACTTCATCCTTTAGTGATAAATACTCTTCATCGAAATTTTCAGATGTGATAGTGGCGGTGTGAATTTCCTTACCAATAAAATAGAACTCACCAGAAAAATAAGAGCCATGACGCGCATAACCTTCACAAACTAAATCTTCAATTTCTTCATCGCTAATACTTACATTTTCCAGTTCAGTTCCGACAATTAGTTTTGAATCATAATTAGTAGACATAAATAATCCTCCCGCCGCACAGCAGCGTAGTGATAGGGTGTAGGGTTAGGTTGGTTAAATCACGTAGATAGCATGATTGGGGTATTGCTGTGATTAAGGCCTGCGTGTTTTAAGTGGCTATTCAGATTACCCAGAATAAGGACTTCGTGAGTGAAGTCAGTTTCGCAATACACTTTCCCTTTGGAGATTTCCGCAGGCGGGTTTTTCTTATTTTTTTCCCTTCTTCTTTTATCTGAATCCCTATGACACTGAACACAGCAATTATTTTTTGCATACCTTAATGTATGACCTAATTTACACGGCTTACCTTCAAAATATTTATTCGGTTCCTCGATCATCAGCTTTATCTCCCATGCTATTGAGTTTATCAACCTGCTTCTGGGTTGTTTCTGGTTTATCGAACCAATCATCTACACTTGACATTCCATCACGCAAAGAAGCGTAGATTTTCTTCATTTGTACCATCTGAGCGGGGCGCATTGCCTCAACACGGCACTGAATACGTTTCTGAATCTGATCACTGGTTACGCCAAATTCTGTTTTGAATACGTCAACCATTTTCTTGATAGACTCTGGCGATGTATCGGCGTTACTTTTGAGTGTCACATCGCACTGATTAACCGCAGCTTCAATAACATCGCCGGGTATGACACTGAGAATACAGGCACGTAACCGCCTTGAGCCTTGGTTGGCTACTAATTCATAGATATCGCGAGGGTCTTCCAGTTTCTTTTTACCGTTGCGAGTAAAGCGAATATGAGGGACAGTAAATGTTTTTACCTGTCGAGTATTCGTCTCTATATCCCATGCAAAGGCTTCAACAGTCGACTCCCCGCTTTTTTGTTCCAGCTCACGAATACCGAATTGAATATTTCCCCAGTTTTGAGCGACCGCTTCAGCCAATCTAATACTGGGGCCAGTAACCTCAGCACCACCACGTGAGTATGAATACAAGGCACTCTCAGCCAATGTAGCGCGAGTACATGCCTGCAATATTTTGTCCATAGCAACAATTGGGTCACGCGGGAATTTTTTGGCAATCACCATTGCGGCCTGTACTTCTTGTATCGCGCGCTGCTGTTCAACTGCTACCATCCCCTGCGTGGACTGTGCTTGCGGTACATTAGAACCAAATGGATTGATAACGTTACTCATCTCTTCTCCTAGCCCATTCAGGGCGTTGAACGACTTCAAAACCTAAGCCGAAATTTCCCTTTTGTCGGCACTCGTGGTACGTATTTAAGTCTCTTCTGAACAAATCAAAACCAACTTCTCTGTCGTACTGATCCAGCACAAATAGACGTACCGGATATTTACCGCAATCGATAGACTCACTAACTGCTAAAAAACAAAAGGTTGGGATAATTCCGCCGGTATGTTGTCGGTAGCCTTCACTATACATGGCATCCTGAACGTGATAGCGATATTCCTCGATGTTAGAAGGAAACTTATTTATGCCAGAAACTTTCTTGACGTCTACAATGAGATTTTCATCAGGTATCAGTTTATCTGGGCGTATTCGACATAATTCGCCAGTTTCAGGATCGTCCCAGTAGATAGATGTTTCGCATGTTCCGTCATGCTCAAATATTTTTCTTCCTCCCGGATGCGCCATAACACTGTCTCGCATTAATTGCAGTTTTCGATGCTGTTCATAGTCCATTATTATTTTTCCCGTATTCTTGCATCCCTCTATGAATTCTTTCTCTTCTTGTTTTCCTTCATTAGTACGACGATTAAACTCTGGTGCCTTAATAAACCTGTTATCAAATTCATCCGGTTCCAATAACAAGCAATGCAAAGCTGTTCCCATATCAAGAGCAGTCCTTTTCTCCTCATCTTCAGGCGCGTCTCTGTCCCAGTTTAAAAGAGCCGGTGTTTTTGCCACCTTATCCAGCATCGACTTACTCACCCCCTCGCCCTTGTGATAGTCCTCATTGGAGATGTCGTAATAGATACCGGGCTTCATACTGCCTCCTGCCACTGAACTTTTAGTAAACTCAGGTCATACAAAAGATCATTGAGGCGCTCAAGAGCATCACTATTCTTATCGAGTAAGGAACCGAAAATCTCCATCATTTTTGGTGAAAAAATAGCCTCAACCTCCTGTGGTAATGAGTCATACAGTTCTTGAGCTTTCTCCCCTTGCTCTTCCGCCAACATTTTCTGATATTGTTGCTCTTCTTCTTGCGTCCTTTCCTGACAAGCTGCTGCCGTAATAATATCGTCGGCTTCATTACGGCGGTCATCCCAATAAGTTTCATTAGAGTCGTATCTCATGCTACTTCCCTCCGTAATTTTTCTAGCTCTTCCATGAAGCTGTCCAATAAGTCTCCTTCAATGAGATACTCGGGTAACTCGCTCATTGACCATTGACTGGCGTTGAGGATTTCTTTCAGCCTTCCATCAATACGATTAATTCCATCAGGGAACGAAACTTCATTTATCCCAAAACAGTGCTGTCGGGTAGTAACCGCTGGTGCTAATACTTTCATAATGACCTCCGTTAAGCTGGAATAAGCACAACAATTGAAATAAGGAATAAGGCGAGATGGCGCTTCCATGCGCGCCGGTTCCTGACTGCTTGTGGTTTTTTGGGTATGACCGCGCACCCGTCGAACATGTTATTACGCATGTAAGAAGCCCTCGTCAGTGAAAACGATGCGTTATTTTCTGGTGGTGAGTAAGGGTTTAGTAGGTGATTTTGATGTTTTTCACAGAGCCTTGGGCGATAGCTATTACGCAAGCCTTGGCATGTTCTTCTGGTATGCCAGCGGTGATTAAATCTTGAATGGCTTGGTTATTGATTGCTGCCCGATGTGATTTATCGGCCTGACGGTTTAGCTCTTCCTGTTTCTGGCGCTCGATTTCTGCCAGACGTGTTTTTTCTTCCTCTTCTAGTTTCCGTCGTTCTGCTTCAACAGCGGCCTGTTTTTCCCTTTCAGCGCGCTCCTGTGCTTCCTTGGCTTCGCGTAGCGCTTGTTCAATGGCTTCCTGCTTTTCACGTTCAGCCCGTTCCGTTGCCTGTCTTGCCTCTTCAATTTCACGCTGCGCTTTCTGTTCAGCTTCGATTCGCGCTTGCTCTGCCGCTTGGCGCTTGAGTTCCTCTTCGTGTTCCTTGCGCTTGCGTTCTTCCTCCGCTTTTCTCAGGTCATACAGCTCATTCATTTGTAACGCATCTTCGTAGTCCAGCGCGATCCGTTTAGCCAGTTCCTCGGCTTCAATTCTCGATTTTTCCGCCTCTTCCCATTCGGTGACAGGCTGGCGAATCTCATCACTCAATGCATCCAATTCATCACGGAATAATTTACGGGCGGCATCGACTTTTTTCGGCAAGGCCTTCAGTTCATCAACGACCTCTTTGCCTGATTTATCAATGTAGGTTTTTGTTTGCGTGACTTTGTAGGCGAGTGATGCAAGGGCTTTCCTATTTTTTGCGACGGATACATCAGTGCTTAATCCAATGCGTTCTTCGTTGGATTTCTGCTTGATGCGTTCGATTAACTGCTGCACTTTGTCAGGCGCAGTGAATAAGTCTAGCGCCGTTGCCTGATCGATAACGACTAATTCATTTGTCATTCTATTGGCCTCTTATTGTGGATACAGAGTAATGATGGGATTTATTGATTGGGGAAATTAGAAATAGAAGCTGTCGGGTATATTCATTGCTGAGTCAGGGAAATAAGTGCTTTAGCGTGGAGTTCGGCTGATTCTCTGTCTAAATGAATGAGCCCATTAGACAGGGCGCGGATGTCGAATAAATCACCATGCCATGTATATCGGCTGAACGAACCGCTCCCTTGCTCAACGGTTGGTGAGTAATAAACATCATTGTCGGATAAGCGTTCTCTTACAGGCTCAGGAACATCATATTCCCCAATTTTGATAGTGCGGGGTTTTAAACGATACTTAAATCCTGGATTAAATCCGATATCAGATGAACAAGGGCGCCATCCGATTTCATTATTACGATCAACCTCAAAATACTCCCACGGCCTATCGGTAATATGAGACAACCTAGCGTACTCAGATATTAAATCAGCGTGAATGTGTTTAGGCATTGTTATTCATCCTCCCAGTCGTCATTTTCGTGACAGTCACAGTTATTTATTTTTTCAGCTAAACTAGCCATCTCTGAGGCAATTTCTACTTTAGCTTCCAATTCATTCTCTATTTGTTTTTTCATAGTTAATGCTAAGGCAGTAAAAATAATTGATGGATTACCACCCTCCAAGAGACTTTTAAAGTGGGTCTTTATTTCACCATTATCTGATTCAGATAATGTAATTGTTATTATGAATTCATTTCTCATTATTACTTTCCTATATTCAGGTAATAAAAAGCCCCGCATTTGCGAGGCTATTATTTTTCTTTTACCAATTCAATTAATTCCAATTGATATTCAGCTTCATCAACTTTAATTATCGTTGGTATATTGGCTTTGTTATTGTTACTGATAATTAATGAGACAGCACTCAATACTTCATCAGTAACATCTTTCTTTGCTGAGGACATAATTAAAGTATCTGGCATTCCTTTTGCCTTTCTTAATTTACCTAAATAAGCCTTATTTGATAAAAATGACACTCTGATATTCAGTGCATCCAATGTTTTATTACTGTTAGACATATCTTCCTCACTGTAGTAATAAACTCACCACAGCCCACTCGGAAATGAGATGGTTACTGCTTTTCGTTTTGTAGGTAGCCCGTTCCGTTACAATGAGGACACTGTTCAATCGGTGCATTGATAGTATTCATCAACTCCGATAAGAAATTATCAATCATTTCTTTTAGATCCCACTCATTACTTGCAGAGAAACCCTTGATAGCTGTATAGCTCTCGTAGTTCTTTTGTTCGTGAGTCATTTCATAAATGGATATTTCTTTAGATTTTACTGTCTTGAAATGCAGCTTCTGTCTTTGCTTTTTGGTTCTGGCAAAAACATCACGATAAGAGTATGTGTGAGGTTCGAGTAAGGGTATTATCTTTTTAACCTCAAAACAGAAATCATAATCACTAGTTATTCTGGCAAGCTCTGGATTTATATTATCCTTAACGTGCTGACGTACAAGATCATACATCTCTTTTGATGATATCTCGCACGGGCTGTTGGCTCGTAATGGAGCAGGAACGATAATGCAATCTATGAGAGAATGCTTTATGTTCTGATTTGTTACGCTGTATTGTTGTTCTGAGAAATCGTATTTTCTAACCGCTGAATAGTTAAACTCAGGGACATCTTTAAAATTATCAACTTCACACACTAAATTAAATTCAACATTAATTGGCATTAAATAATCTGGAGTTATGTCATAAGTCATAGAATAAAGAGAATCTAGTATAGATTTATCAAATTCATTACTATCGCCATATGGAATTTCTAGTGGCAGCTTTGAGCTTTTAAGCCCTTCATTTTTTAATTTAAAGCGCTTGTTTTGTCTTTCACCAGTAATAAGCCTTTCTACTTTTTTGGGAAACGTTGGGATTTCATACCAATATTCCGCAAATGTTCCTTTAGGTTTATGACCATCAAATAAAAGTTCATCTATTTGTGTTGTGTGATAGTCGAAATCATAACCACTGGTTTCATTGCAGTCAGTAATAAAGCACTTACCAATGTTAGTTTTAATGATGTTTATTTGTAATACTTTTTTATCTTCCATCTTCACGCCCTCGCAGTAACCCCGCCCGACTCCAATCGACGGCGGGATTTGGTTTTGGTTGAAATTGGTTTTTTCGATGGAGCGCCGTTAACTGTCGAAATAAAGCGGGTTAATGCGTTAACAGTGTCGCGTTCCGGTTTTTCGGTTAGGTATTTTGATATCGAAAATGTTTCTAATGAAAAATAACAAGATAATATTTACACTCCAATATTGGAGGATATCTCAAATTTTAATTAACCAACTTATTCCATTCGCGAAATTTTCCTATATAATTACCAGTGCTCTTTAAGAACCCACTTTGACGACAAGCTACTGGTGAACCCTAGCAAATCGAAATAGCGCCGAGAATTCTTCTTAGGCAATCGGGACATCCCGTAAAGGCTCACTGACCAAGATGCTCTGTCGTATCAATATCATCTATATAAGAATGGATGATATCTCTGTTCATTTGCTACATTTTACCAACTTTAAAGTATCGAATGAATATCAAAAAATTTCTCAAAAATACTCGTATTATGTGCAGTGTTTGACATTTAGAAAGCTTTTATCATGGAAATTGATAATAGCGAACTAAACCCTAGCGGTGATTGTTGATTTACTATTGCGATGCTTAGTTGAATAAAGTGCTACTTCACTCATGCAACAATTATTGAAACTTGGAACTGACTCTTGTGGTTCGTCATTTTTTATAACCTGAACAATTAATTTAGCTATCGCGTTTGCGCTGTCATTTTGTTGTTTGCGCTTGAGTGTTAATACCTTGCGTGGCTCAGTTTCAATGCCGAACGCTTTATCAATGATATTTTCCAGAGTTTTTATTTCAGATTGACGGATATTTTCTTCTAACCGATGACGGGTCATTAAATTACCGCGTTCCAGATGGCGCTGCATTTTGGAACTTAAACGACCAGTCTTGGATAAAACAGTGATACGTTCCATTTGATTACCCCTAATTAGTAATTTTTGGGGCGTAGTTAATGAACTACGAGTCTGTTTAAAAATCTGCACACCTCTAAATGAGTTGTACAAACTTTCCAGCGACTCTCTGTCTATCCTTAGATTCTGCTAACCACGCCCCAAAAATCACTTTGGGAAGGGACTCTCCACACGGGCGGAGCATTCATTGTAGGTGCTGCTATTAGTATCGAATCATCCAGTTATTCATATGCCACTGGCGGCTACTTCGTGGGCGTCCTGCCTGTTCGATGATTAAAGTATACATAACGTATACGTAAAGGCAAGTACATTTTGTATACTTTATTGATAGGCGAGGTTTAATAGTTGATTTATAAAGATAAAATCATGAATTAAGATGTGCGTTGTGATTTAGGTCGCTAATTGCACAAAGAAAGGAAGGAATCAGATAGACACAAAAAAGCCCTCATGAAGAGGGCTATAATTAGAATAATATTTTATAACATCATAATTTACAGAGAAAAAACCTTATGTTAACTTGCTTTATTGCCACGTTTTGCTAACATCTCGGCGAAAATTGCATCAAAATGTGCAGATTTTGCCTTTAATTCGCGCAAGAAACGATCTGCTTCTTCTGATGGCAAGTTATCAAATAAAGCTAACAATTCTTTCTGCTGTGTTGTTAGTTGTGATTTAGGTTCAATATCTATAGTGTTTAGCGATAAATTTTGGATATCGGAAATCGTGCCATCTGAATTCAAAATAACTTTATTAATTCCTATAAAATCCAATATTGCTGCGATTTCCTTGAGGGATGGTTCCCTTCTGCCGTTTAACCAATGACCTACCGCACCTCTAGTTACTCCAAGGTGTTCAGCTAATTTATCATATGTAATGCCTGTGACCTTCATGTGGTCTTTGGCCATATCAAACCAGTTCATATTCATAATTAAATTATACAATCCGTATACAAAGTTTAGGACTCACAATAAGTACCTTCTTGTTGCTATTTTGAATACAATATGTATACTTTGATTTTGAAAAGGAGGTTACATGAACAAATTGCGTTTATATCGTGAACGGCTTGGTTTAACTCAATCAGAATTAGCCGATCTCGTAGGATGCACTAGAGGAGCGATATGTCATTACGAAACTGGACGTAGAGGTATAGATCTTGCGTTGTGCCGTAAATTTGTCGAGATATTTAACAGCAACGGTGCAATTGTTTCACTAGATGACATATTTCCCCCTAAGGCAGCCTAATTTTAACCATTTACAATGAATGCCCCGCCCGTGTGGGGAGTCCCTATCAAGCCCTTGGTAGGCTAAACCATAACTTACCCGAAATTATCGGGGCGGTTCTTATCTACAACATCATCTATCTCAGGATAGTTGATCTCTCTTTTTATTTTCTAAACAAAGTCTAACTGTCATTTCACTTTAGGAATATTACGGATGGGAATTACAGGCGGGACAAAAAGAAAAACCCCAGTTGCTGTAACAACTAGGGTCTCTTTATACAGTTTGGAGTGTTGGTATCTCGATGAAGAAGAGGTATGCAAGCCCACTCTAAAGCCACCAACAACGAGGTAAGTATACATGAAAACCGAATTTAATCACAGCGCCGTGCATAAAAATAACCTGCGCGATAAGGCGGCTCGTTCCGTGACTAAGGAAGGGGTAAAGAAACTGCGTGATGCGTTGGAAGATGCGAAGTTACGCAAGGAACATCGGGAAGAGCTGACTGGGGAAGATCGCCATGAGTAACGTTGCAAGAATGGCTGATTATCGTCAGCCAATAACAAAAGTAAAAGAGGGAAGTGTGAATGGTGATATTGAGTTCATTAAAACGCCTCGTGAAGTAAAGCTGATGATGATGAAGCATAGCAATGATGGCGTCACATACAGACAGTATCGAGTTATAGAAGCCATTATTGAAAAAACGTTTGGTTGGCATAAGCGATTTGACCGGACAACCAACACTCAAATAGCTGGGATGATCAGTTTGCACCACACTCATGTGAGTACTGAAATTAAGGAGTTATTACAAAGAAAAATATTGATTAAACAAGGCAATACGATAGGGGTAAACCTGAATACATCTGAATGGATTATGGACATTAGCCGAAATAGCAAACCTTTAGCTAAATCAGCTAATAAAAGTTTAGCTAAAACAGCTAAAGAAAATAAGCCAATTCAGCTAAACACAAAAGATACTATTAAAGATAATAAAGAAAAGATCCCCCTTACCCCCGCAGGGGAAGAAAATCTCGCTCTCGAAATATTGGATTATTTTAACCAGCTAACCAACTCACGATTTCAATCAACGACTCCAATCCTGAAAGCGCTCTCCACCGTGAAGAGCAAAGGGGAGTGTTACACGTCGGATGAAATCAAGTTAGTCATTGAATGGGCGGTAACCCAATGGAAGTACGGAGAGAAACTAAAACCTGAAAACCTGTTCCGCATGACCCGATTCGATGGCTACCTGTCAGACGCGGTTAAGTGGAAAGAGCGGATTGACAGAAACCCTACTGACTGCCCTCATGCAGAACTCATCACGCTCTGGAATAACAAAATCCCTGCTCGCAGTGTTGATGCTCAGGAATGGACATCACGTAGACCAGCCTATCGAAACCTTGAAACTGTCTGGAACGGGAAAACCAACAAGGGGAGCTGGCGCGAGGTTCAGCACATGGAGACATGCTTTGAGCTGATTAGTCAGTCGTCACTATTCAGTCAGCTGGAAGAAAAACCGTGGCTGACATTGGATTGGGTACTCAAGCCGGAGAACTGGCCGCAGGTCTACGAACAAGCAAAACGGGAATACATTACAAAGCGTAACGGGGGTTAACATGGAAAAATTTTCTGATATTCACACTGAACAGGCTGTTATTGGCGGTGTATTGGTGGCAGGGAGTGAATTTGCGGACTCTGCAATCAACGCGGTTGAGACATTGGCGGAAAGTGATTTTAGCTCTGTGGCTCACAGGCTGATTCTGAGAAGTTTGAAAAAGCTCAATGCTACGGGGAGCCAGATTGACATGCTATTGCTGAATAGCGAGCTTGAGCAAAGTGGTAACGCTGAGTATTGCGGGGGATTTGGTTACATTGCTGGATGCGCAAAGAATATCCCCAGCATTCAACTGTTGCCAGTCTATGTCGATAAACTCAAACAATTATCAATGGCCCGCGAGATGTTATCCGTCTTGCATACAGGTATTTCCAGAATTACTCAGAGTGGAGTCAATGCCGTTCAGGATATTGCGGGTGATATTGAAAACCAGATATCAAATCTGGGAACCACCAATGAGGGTGGAACGGCTCACATCATGGCAGGCGTTGAGGAATCGATAGAAATTATTGAGTCGATGATTAACGGCGATATCTGGAAGCACAAGACAGTGCTTGGCATGCCGGATATTGACAAGGCATTCGGTGGATTTAATAACACAGACTTCATCGTGATTGGCGGCCGACCGGGTATGGGCAAGACCATGATGAGTACCGCGATAACCAAAACGGTAGCAGTAGGTAAGAAAAAGCCAGTCATGTTTTTTAGTCTTGAGATGCCCACATGGCAGATCTCTGAGCGTATAGCTTTTCATCACGCCAACATCAAGAAAGAGGATTTATTGGGTGAGAGAAACAGAGAGCACATGATGGATGAATCATGGGGGAAACTGGCTCATGCTTTGGATGACATCAAAGATTCTCCTATCCATATCAACGACAAGTCCTCAATGAGCATCAACGAAATACGGGCAGAAGCCAGGAGGATGCACAAGAAAACGGGTGGTCTTGGGCTGATTATCGTTGATTACCTGCAAAAAATGAAAATGACCAATCCTGACAACATGAATCAGTCGGTTGGCGAGATTGCAACAGGATTAAAAAATCTGGCTAAGGAGTTGAAATGCCCTGTAGTTGCGCTGGCTCAGTTAAACCGTAATTTGGAGCAGAGAACCAATAAACGACCCGTTAACGCAGACTTGAGGGAGTCGGGAATTATTGAGCAAGAAGCTGATGTTATTTTCATGGTGTACCGCGATGAAAAATACAACCCCAATACCGAGATGAAAGGGATCACTGAAATTATTTGCACTAAATCAAGACATGCGCCGGGTGCTGAAAAAACGTATTACTTTACGAATGCGCATGGCGGTCTGGAAACGCTCGATCTAAAGCATTTTAAAAGTGAGTCTAGCTACGAAGAAATTGAATTTTAATCCACCGTAAGGACTTTTGAGATGAAAAGTACAACGCTAGAGCAGCTCATTTCCCGATGGAATGAACAGAGAAGAGCAACCCACAGACGAACACATAATTCAGCAGGAAAGCCAAGTAGAGAAAGGTGGCATGAAATAGTCAAAGTCCATGTTAGAAGGGTTAAGAGAGGGAATATTGTAAAAAATAACGCCGCAAAGACAGCTGTCTTTTTGACTGAACTCAATCAAGTGAATTGGATGATAAAACGCAATCGTGAATTAAGCGGTCTCCCTCCTCTGAAATTTGTATTCGGTAACTCAGGAACGGCTAAGAACTGGGATAAAAACGGCAATTATCAGGAGTTGTCATAATGAAATTCCAAATCACAGCCACTATCACTCGAGCCGGTGGATTACCTACTACGTGGACACGGAACTCAGATAAGAAACTCACCAAAAAAGAATGCGAGAAAATGGTCTCACCGAGGCGCAGGAATATGAATGCAGATATCGGTGTGGAGAAAGTGGAGCTGAGTAATTTTGTTTGTCGGAGGGTGGGAGCATGAGCATAGAAATAAAACCATGTCCATTTTGTGGTGGTGAAAATTTAGGTGTTGATCATGAACATGATAAACGAAATGGACTTTATGACTCATGGGTTATTTGTTTTGAATGTGATTCAAAAGGTCCTATTTCTTATTACAACAAAAGCAAAGATGACGCAGTAGATAACGCAATTAATTTATGGAACAAAAGAGAGGGCTGATGGAATGAGTGAAGAAAGAACATTTCTACCGTGTAAATGTGGCGGTATGGCTATCAATTGTTGGTATCTATCCAGTACTTTAGGTGACGGAGTAAAGTGTCACTATTTCAAATGCCGTCGATGCATGAATGAAGGTGAAGCCTTTGACACACAGGAAGAAGCTGAAAAAGTCTGGAAGGAAAGAAACGGAGGGTAGATGGAATGTAATTTTCTCTTCCATGAATCGACGAAAGAATTAGCCTGGCAACAACTCAAAGAAGTTCTCGCAACAAACCAACCTCATCGCATCATCATCAAGCCTTGGAAAAACACCAGAAGTCAATCTCAGAACGCGACCGCTCACATGTGGTTTGGCGAGATTAGCCATTACCTGAAATCTCAAGGCGCGAATTACTCACCAGAAGATGTTAAGGACATGCTCAAGCATACCTTCTTGGGCTATGAGTTCGTTGATCGGGTTGATGCGAGAACGCAGGAAATTGAGCACGTCAGGACACTCCGCCAGACATCCAAGCTGGACACTGGCGAGATGTTTAGATTCATGGAGCAAGTTGAGCAGTGGGCAGCCGGCATCCATTGCTTTGTGACGATACCGGAAAACTCAGAGTATATGAGACTTAGGCGGGAGCAGAATCAGTGAAATACCTCACATTCACACTCTTTTGGATAACAGTCACCCTGATTATGGGACTGGCTTTAGGGGGATAAGGTGGCAAAGGCGAACATGCTTGATGCAATGTCAAAATGGATTTCTTGCTCTGATAAGTTAATACAACCTCAGACAGCAAATTCCAAGAAACAAAAACTGAAATTAACCAAAAAACAGCGAGTTGTTATTAAGGAAAAATTCGGCGGTCGGTGTTCATACTGCGGACATGAATTACCTGAGCGGGGCTGGCACGCTGATCATGCTGAACCCATTATGAGGTACGGTAATGGACAGTGCCATCATCCAGAAAACGACACTATTGAAAATATGATGCCAGCTTGTCGTAGCTGCAATATCTATAAAGGTGATGCCAATATTGAGATATTTAGACAAATAATTATCAGACAATTACAAAATTCAATTAACAGAACACAATGCCTGCGAACAGGGCAGCGGCTAGGTATATTAAAATTAGATACCGCACCAATTGTATTCTGGTTCGAACAATATGGAGAAATGGAGAACGCAGGAAATGGCAAAGGCGAAAACGCCGAAGCCCAAGACTTGTAAGATTTGCCAATCAGAATTCACACCTAGAAGTACCACTCACACCGTCTGTTCTCTCGAATGCACCATTGAGCTATCAAATAGAAACATCCAACGCAAGGAGGACAGAGCACTCCGGCGTCAGCGTTCTATTGAGCGTCAGAAACTGAAAGTCAGACGGGAAAAGCTAAAGTCTAAATCTGACTGGACTAAGGAAGCACAAGCCGCAGTTAATAAATACATTTTTTGGCGTGATTACGGTCAGCCGTGTATTGCCTGTGGCAGAGCGCTGAATTACGGCGTGAGAGGAGGGGCAGTTGATGCAAGCCATTACAGGTCAAGAGGATCGGCCTCACATCTAAGTTTTAATCTATTCAATATTCATGCTGGTTGCGTCCAATGCAACCGTGACCTATCAGGGAATCTAATCCCGTACCGCATCAATCTGATTGAGAAAATTGGTGAAGAACGAGTCACTCAATTGGAGCATGACAACCAACCACGCAAATTCAATATCGAGTATCTGAAACGGGTGAAAAAGCTCTTCACCCGTCGTGCCCGGTATTACGAAAAACGGCAGAAACAGAAACAAATGGAGGCAGCATAGTGTTTACCGAACTAGAGCCTGCAATTGAAGAGGCCAGATATCTGAAAAGAAAAACAGGTCATCACCGCTGCATTCTCCAACTGGAGGGCGGAAGGATGGTTGTTAGGGTACATAGAAAATCAATGGCGGGAATTTTGATGTATACAACGCGTCTCGATAAAAAGCATACAGTGTTGCCGGGGGTAAGATGAAAAAGGGAGATTACACGGAACTAGCCGGCTTTAGGTCTGAAAAACAACTTCGTCAAAAATGGTGCAGAGGGGTGAAAAAAATAACCCCCTCAGATCGCACATGGGTAAGGTATATGTTGATGTTATGGGGGGCTGAAAATCAAGGTGATGATTCACCGGGGAGCGGGAATATTAATATCATTGGTCGCCTGATGGTGAGGGAAACATGGGATGACGGAACCACTACCGCAATTAAATTAGTGATGACTAATTATGCGAAATTAGGCTACACCGGAAAGGAATTATTAGAGAAAGTGAAAGAAGTCATCATGCCAAATAAATCAACTCTCGGTGCTCTTCGCCTCGCCAAAGAAAAAGATGATGCCGAATTTGTTGAAAAGTGTATGACTGAAGCATTCACGGTCGATAATCCAATTCGCGATGTAGTTATTAAACGATACAAGATGCGTAGAAGCTCTCAAAGCATTTTAGAGAGTCTTTCTCATAAGACAGGTATTGATATTGATTCTGCAAAACGGCGCGTCAGGTGGGCTAATAACGCTGCTGAAGATATACTTTATTCCATTATGACAGAGAATAAATAGAATTTATTTTCATAAAATGAAAAATAAGGAGAAATATATTTGACAAACGCGCCTAAAAACTATATGTTTTATGTTATGCTCGGAGCAAGAAGCGAAAGAGCGGGTAACAAGGCAAATCGGGGCGGCGCTTGTTATCGATTCCGCCCAGTTGGTCACTTCGACTTAGGTCTGGGACTCCAACCACTCCGGCTGAGAGGTCGGAATAAATTTATAAGCCTCGACTCGTCGGGGCTTTTTCATATCTACCAGTAGTCAACTCAGAATTTACAGCTCAAAGTGTACGTTACGATCAATACCTATATTGTAGTTAAATCAATATGTTAAGTGTAATTTTAGGCGTTTCGGTCAACATGCTGATCGTCACAGATTAAGCCCATATCAGCACCAAACTTCAAATATACACCTCACTGAATCACGCACTCGACTAACAGACAAACTTTATAATATGCCACCCTATTTTAAGGCGTATTGATTCTGTTACAGGCTATTCAATTGAGATAGGAATCTGACCTCAGTAATATTAACCGGCTAGTTAGCAGTAGGATGAAATGACCTTTAACGAATAATAAAGTGAGGTGTTTATGTCTGATGTTAATAAGCTGGATGATAAACAATGTCCGTTTGATCCTGAGCAATATAAGAAGAAAGTTGATGTTGAAGTTGATGGCATACCTCCCGTCGGCTCTCTTCCATGGGCGTTAATTCAAGTGTATTTAGGAAAGGTTTTAAGTCGTAGCAAGTGGAACACTAATGAATATATACAGCTTTCTGCTAAAAATGACGATAGTGAGCCTGTTCATATTGAGAAGCATGATAAAAACAATATACCGCAGGCTTGGGAGCCAACACCCGAAGACTTGATGGCCTGTGATTGGAGCTTTCTGAAGATAAAACCAGTTGAATGTATGCTGTCTTTTGATCTTAAAGTGGGAACCAATAATAATAAACTTTGGACTGAATGGGGATATAGTTCTGATGATTATGGCTCATTAACTATTCTTGAGAATAAGGTGGATATTAAGATTTTCTCAGAATTTATAAGTGATTGGGATAGCAATATAG
The DNA here is from genome assembly GCF_037996705.1 of Xenorhabdus bharatensis. NCBI lineage: Bacteria > Pseudomonadati > Pseudomonadota > Gammaproteobacteria > Enterobacterales > Morganellaceae > Xenorhabdus > Xenorhabdus bharatensis. The sequence continues at coordinate 81,757 of NZ_JBBMXG010000019.1, forward strand.
GTATCGCGGCTGCTTCTAGCCCAGATCAAGACGGTTACCAGAAGGTGAAAAAACTCCTTCAAAGTGATACTACAGTTATTGTTGACGGTATACGTTACCACCTTGGGAGTGCTACAGAGAATGCCGGCTCGGCACCACCACACGGGTATTCTGGTTTTTATGGTCCTAATAATAAAGACGCAGAAAAACTAGCTGTTTTGTTACAACAAAACTCAGGTAAAACACTACACTTTTGTTTCAATTGGAAATAAATCCACACCCTGAATTCAAGGCTGCTTAATGCGGCCTTTTCTATTTCTGGAGGTTATGTGAAATACAATTTGATTTATGCAGACCCTCCTTGGGAATACCGTGATAAGTGTAAATCTGGTAGCAGAGGGGCTGGGTTTAAGTATCCACTAATGTCAATTCAGGATATATGCCGTCTACCAGTTTGGGATTTAGCTGACTCTGATTCCTGCCTGTTAGCCATGTGGTGGGTGCCATCAATGCCAAACGAAGCTCTTGAGGTAGTCAAATCATGGGGGTTTCGTTTTATGACTATGAAAGGTTTTACATGGCATAAGGTTAATAAGCATCGTGGTAATAGCGCTATTGGGATGGGGCATATGACTAGAGCTAATAGTGAAGACTGTTTGTTTGCGGTAAAGGGGAAATTACCTAAACGATTAGATGCCTCAATATGTCAGCATATAACAGCATCAAGAATGGAGCACAGCGCTAAGCCCCCAATTATCAGAGATAAACTCGTTCAGTTGTTAGGTGATGTACCAAGAATAGAGTTATTTGCTCGTGAAAAGATTACAGGTTGGGACTGCTGGGGGAACGACTGCGATAGTTCTGTGAAGATCAAAAATGCGACAGTTATCAGCGAAGCAGCTTGATTAAAATGTTAATGGTAACTCTCCTATTTCTTGAATGGAGATTATCTATGGGAACATGCTCAGGCTGTGGTCTTTCGTTGAACGAATCCCAGGAAGTAGAGTCTAAAGATACTCGTTATAAGTCTTGCCCGAAATGTTCTTCGATGGCAGGACATCATGTCTATTATAAATATGAATATTTTGGCATGAGAACAATGGAGGATGGCCGTCATATTGTGCAGTCATGGTGTCCATCGTGTCGATCAGATGAAGTGCCAGTTATTCCTCCTGAGTTAACATGTAGCAACAATTAATTAAATCAAGGTCGCCCTAAGCGGCCTTTTTCGTATTTGCCACCGCAATCACTCCCATAACCTCAGTATCTCTATTGCGACTGGCATCCAATTCACTACAACTCACAGGGGCGACCACAGACTCACCCCACGGACGCCCATTGTTCTGATGGGGTGGAAATATGCGTATGACTGAAAAAGACACGGAGTTCTGGGCGCATGTCTGGGACTGGTTAATTATCAATGCTCCTTTTCTGGGTGGTATGTTTTTAGCGGCATCAACTGCATTTGCCCGGGAGAAAAGGGATGGCTCAGGCTGGAAGGCCTCATTAGTCGAAGCCTTTATCTGTGCGGCAATCAGTGTCGGGATTATTAACGCGCTGGAGTATGCACAACTACCACTGAGTCTGGCTCAGTTCTTCGGGGTACTTATTGGCTTTTTGGGGACCAAGAAGATTGGCTCAATTCTTGATGCGGTCTTTACCTTCTTCAAAAACAAGTTCGGGGTACACAGATGAAAATCAGCGAGAACGGATTGAGCTTCATCAAACAATATGAAGGCCTGAAACTGAAAGCTTATCCTGACCCCGCGACGGGTGGTATCCCGTGGACAATTGGCTACGGTCACACAAAAGACGTTAAGCCAGGGCAGGTCATCACCGAACAGCAGGCCGAAGCATTCCTGCATGATGACCTTCAGCCTATCTACATCACCCTTGAATCCGCCGTGAAGGTATCACTGACTCAGGGGCAGTTCGATGCCCTGTGCTCGTTCATCTTCAATTGTGGTGCAGGTAACTTTGCTCGTTCTACCTTACTGAAAAAGCTCAATACCGGTGACTACCAAGGTGCAGCCGATGAGTTCCAGAGATGGAATAAGGCAGCGGGTAAGGTGATGAACGGTCTGACTAAGCGTAGGGCATCTGAGCAACAGATGTTTTTGTCATGAGATCCTACGTGATATTCGAAAAAATCTACTTTGAATTCTGAGCCTCGCTTTTGCGGGGCTTCTTTTTATCGGCGTACTGACGTGCGCTAAACC